>JAFQUW010000143.1 GCA_017408325.1 Clostridia bacterium
CCGGCGAAGAAAACAGCGGGGCGCACTCGCTCGGTTCCGGGGCCATCGGTGACATTCCCGCCGGGACTCTGCACAGCCAACTCCTTGCGCTAAAAGAACAAAAAGACGCTCTGGAAACACTGTTGCACGATGCGGCCGCCGGACTGTTTGTGCCCGAGAGCATTCCGCTTTCCTATTTGGACTCCGAGGCACGCGCCACCATCAATCAGGCTCACTCCCGAAACCTGACGATTGGCGTATTCACCACGGCGGGCACACACACATTTGTCGCACCGCGCACCGGTCTTTACCGCCTTCGTATGTGCGGTGCAGGCGGCGGAGGAAGCTTTTATCATCCGCTCATTGCCATCGGCGGAGGTCCGGACGCCGGTGAAACATACGCTTGCCGCGGCGGCGCGTCGGGAGCGGGCGTCGAAGCATATCTGACGCTTCACGAAAACGACGTCTGCACCATCACCCTCGGCGCGGGCGGAGAGGTCCGCAAAGTCGAGGAAAACACACTTGCCGTCTCGGAGGAAGGCTACGACATTCTTGATCTGCAGGCCTATCACGAAAACGAAGACTGGATCTCCCGCGGCGGAGAGAGCACCTTTGCGCACTCCGAAAGCGGACTCCTGTTTACGTGCGCCGGAGCAGATCCGACCAAGCACGCCGTGCACACCACCGTCCACTCTCGCGAAAACGCTCCGCACATCCTTGTCCACAGCGGCTACAATCTTCGTTTCCTTCCCGGGACACCGTACGAGGAAATGAACCCGCAAAGCTTCGGCATGCCGTCTCTGTTCGGCGCCGGCGGTGATTACGCCGACGGTGAAAGCTTTGCGCCGAGCTACGGCGCCGGCGGCCAGGGGGGCGTACTCTATCTAAAAGGGCCGCTGTTCAACGAAGTCGCCGCGCCCACCAAGGGCGGAGACGGCGCGGCCTTTCTGGAATACGTTGCATAAAGGAGGAACATCGGTATGGCAACCAAAGAAACCGCTAGTTCCCTTTGGAACAACTTAAACCGCGGGCTTGACAGCCTCTATCAAAAATACAAGACCCTTCGCACTTCCACCGAAGAAAAATACGAAGCAAAAAAAGAATCCCTTGCCCCCGAATACACCGCGCTTCGAAACTCCGCCGCCGTGCAAAACCGAATCCAACAAGCCAACACCGATCGGCGCATGGTCCAAAAAGGCCTCGGCACCTCAGGCGAAGCAGTACGCCGCGAACTCTTACAAGGGGTAGCCCTTCAGCAAAACCTGACCGACATCGATCTTCAGGAAAGCGAACAAAAAGCAAAGTTGGACGCCGAAAAACTCGAAAAGGTCGCGGCACTTTCCGCCGAGGAAGAAGGCGAGGTGGCGCAGTACATCTACAAGATGAACGACGCCTATTACACGCAACTTGAGCGCGATCGAAAAGGGGCCTTGGAACAAGAACAGTGGGAAGCGAAAAAGAAGCAAACCGCTTTTGAGAACAAACTCAAAGAAGAAGAACTCGCTCTGGAAAAACAAAAACAGGCGGACGCGGCTGAAATTGACCGCATTCTTGCAGAGGCAAAACTTGCTGCCGCACAGAAATCCGCCTCTTCCTCCTCGGGCAGCAAAAACAACAAAAACGGCGAGGACGAGTCGAGCGTCGGAGGTGCCGCCGTTCTCGGCGTCGGCGGTTCCCTTCTTCTCGGCGGGAACAACTTCAAGCCCTCCTCCGTCCACGCCAAAACGCTTGTCCAGGACATCATCTCCCGAAATTCCTACACCGACGCCTACGGAACGAAGGGAGAAAACCGCAAGCAGATCGAGAATGACATCCACGAGATCATCAAGAACCAATCCCTCAACAAAGACTATCGCTACGAAGTCTATCTCTATGCACACACCCTGGGTTACGTCTAAAAAAGAGCACAAAAAAAGCACCTCAAAAAGAGGTGCTTTTTTGTGTGTTCGGATTACTCCGCGACAGGGGCATCCACCGGGCAAACGCCGGCACAGCTGGCACAATCGATGCACTTCTCGGCATCGATGACGACCTTGTCATCGCCTTCGGAGATCGCGCCGGTCGGGCACTCGTCGATGCAAGAGCAGCAGTTGATGCAGTTGTCATTGATCTTAAACGCCATACTTACCTCCTATTAATCTTCTATGGAAATTTCCTTTTGAAATGAAAGGACGTTACTGTTCGCCCGTGGGGGCGGACTCTTTTTTCTTCGTGGGTCGGCGACGTCTGCGCGGCTTTTTGTTCGCTTTTTTCTCTTCTCCGGAAGGCTCCTCGGATGCGAGGGGGGCAGAAACCTCGGAAGGCTCCGTCTTGTTTTCCGCAGTTTCTTTTTGGGCTTGCGGTTTCTTGCGACGGCGAGGCTTTTCTTTCTTCGACTCCGTTGCGGCAGCGGCCGGCTCTTCGGTCTTCACCGTTTCTTCCGCCTGTCTGGGCGGCTGTTTGGGACGTTTTTTTGTGGAGAACACTTCCACGTCCTCGCGGCGGTAGATCTGCGGCACTTTTTCAGGATCGTCATCCAGTCTCACGCGGATCGTGCCCGCGAGAACATTCGACTCGGTCACCACGCCGCGACCGTCGGGAGTATCCACGACCCAATCGACGTGGGGGGTCAGTTTGGACTCGGCAACATAGGTATCGTTCTCATACCGCAGGCAGCACATCAGGCGTCCGCAGGTGCCGGAGATCTTCGCGGAATTCAAGGAGAGGTTCTGCTCCTTTGCCATTTTGATCGAGACCTGCTCGAAGTCGGGCAAGAAGGAAGCACAGCAAAACGGACGGCCGCAGATGCCGAGTCCACCGACTTTCTTCGCCTCGTCGCGCACGCCGATCTGTCTGAGTTCGATGCGCGTTTTGAACACGCCGGCAAGTTCTTTGACAAATTCGCGGAAATCCACGCGTCCTTCGGCGGTGAAGTAAAACAGCAGTTTGGAGCGATCAAAGGCGTACTCGACGTCCATCAACACCATTTCCAAAGAGTGTTTTCCCACACGCTCTTCCCAGGTATCCATCGCGCGACGTTCCACGGCGCGATTTTCTTCGCGGCGGACGCGGTCCGCATCCGTTGCCACGCGCAAAACACGCTTTAATTCACGCGGTGCCTTTTCAGCCGAGACCTCGCGGATCTCGGTGGCGACGAACGCAAAGCTCTCGCCGCGATCGGTATCCACAATGATCTCCATATTCGGGGAAAGGTCCAATCCCGCGGGGTCGAAGTGATAGATCTTGCCGGTGGGGCGAAACCGCACGCCGACAAATTTCTGCATCGTTTTTTCTTCCATAGGTTCCTGTTCTTTATGCCTGATCTTGGGTAGTGACGAGGCGGATATCCGCGCCGACACCCTGAAGTTTCTCCACGAGGTTCTCATATCCGCGCTGGATATGATAGATGTCCTCAATCTCGGTGCGTCCCGGGGCAGCAAGGCCGGCGACGACCATGGCGGCGCCCGCGCGCAGATCCAGCGCGCGCACGCGAGCGGCAACGAGCTCTCCCGTTCCGTCCACAACGGCCACGCGGCCGTCCACCTTGATCGACGCTCCCATGCGTCTGAGTTCCTCGGTGTAACGGAAGCGGTTATCCCAAACGCCCTCGCTGATGATGCTCGTTCCCTCTGCCAAGCAGAGCAACACGCACATCTGCGGATTCATATCCGTCGGGAAACCGGGATAAGGCAGGGTCTTGATGTTGATCCTCTTCAAGGGTCCCTGATACTCGACGATGACGGCCTCATCCTCCTCAGTGATCTTCGCGCCCATTTCCGTGAGTTTCGCGGAGATGGAATCGACGTGTTTGGGGATGATACCGGAGATCTTGAGGCGGCTCTTGGTAGCCGCGGCGAGCACCATGAAGGTGCCTGCCTCGATCATGTCGGGAATGATGGTATAGGTGACGCCGTGCAGACGCTCGACGCCGCGGATCTTGATGACGTCCGTTCCGGCACCTTTGATGTCCGCGCCGCAAGCGTTCAAAAAGTTTGCGGTGTCGACGATGTGCGGTTCATGGGCGGCATTTTCGATGACCGTCAGACCCTTTGCGCGCACGGCCGCAAGCATGGTATTGATGGTCGCGCCGACGCTGACAAGGTCCAGATACACGCTGCTTCCGACCAGCCCGTCTTCGGGAGCGGTTGCTTCGATGAAGCCGCCGTCCACGTTGACGGTGGCACCGAGTGCCTCAAACCCTTTGATGTGCAGATCAATCGGGCGAACGCCGAAATCGCATCCACCGGGTGCGGCAACAAGAGAACGGCCGAAACGACCGAGTTCGCTTCCCACCAGATAATAAGAAGCACGCATGCGGCGGACGAGTTCCTGCGGAGCAGTGCCCACCTTCACAAAGGTGGTGTCGATTTCCACGGTGTCACGGGAAAGGCGCGTCACACGCGCACCCATCGCCGAGAGAATATCCAGTGCGATGTTGATGTCGGAAATGTCCGGCAGGTTTTCCAAAACACATTTATCTTCCACCAAAACGGTCGCCAAAACAACCGCCACCGCGGCATTTTTCATTCCGGAAACAGCAAGTTCACCCGACAGAGGGCGGCCGCCGTTGATCACAAGTTTGTCCATATAAAAACCATCCTACTCGTTCTTTGAAAGTGGGTTGGGATGAAAGCGTAAAAATATTCAAATTATTATAACACTATTTTGAAAAAAAGAAAAGAGTTTTTTCATACTTTTCTACCGGTGAAAGAACTCTTTTTCGTATTTAGTATATGATGCCTGCCGCGACCGGTGACAATTCACACACCGGACGCGACGGAATTGAGCGAATAAACACTCGCGGCAACGTTTGCGTTTGTCATTGACGGATCCGTCAAGTCCAAGAGACGATCGCAAAGCGCAAGCAACGTTTTGTCGGAAACCGTGTGCGAAAGCGGCTCTTCCGGGGCAAAAAACTGGCGTTGTTCGCTCTTGTCGTTCAGCAAAAGATCGCGCACGCCGGAAAGCAGAACACGATAAAACAGAGGTAAGATCTCCTTTTTCACGTCGGCAGACAAGACGCAGGAAAGCGCGTCAAATCCGGCTCCCTTTCGCACGAGCGAAAGGTAGTCGTATGCCAACTTGCGGCATTTTTCCATCTTTTTGTCCGACAAAAATGCAATCGCCTGACCGAGAGCACCGCCCGACAGACGCGCGGCAAGCGTCAGGGTCGAGGGATCCTCCCCTTTGAACCGTCGCCCAAGTTCTTCCGTCAGAGTCTCATTCGAAAAGAGTTCCGTGCGGAAGATGACGCAACGGCTGCGGATCGTCGCAAGCACACCCGCCGCCTCTTCGCACAGCAAAAGATAGACCGTCGTGCGAGACGGCTCTTCTAAATTCTTCAAGAGCGCGTTCTGCGCAGAGGCATTGAGTTTGGCAACGTCCGGAATCAAAAATACCCGGCGCGCGGCATGGATCGGCGCGGTCTGTGCAGCCTCGTTTGCACGGCGAACGGTGTCGACGGAGATAAACTCGCGATCCTTCTCCGGAGTAAAGACAAACAGGTCCGGATGGCTTCCCACGGCCAGATTCTCGCAATCGCGACAAACACCGCAGGCACCGTCCTCACTTACGTCCGAGCAAAGAAACAGTGCACAGAGAACCGACGCAAGCGTCTTCTTTCCGCTTCCCGACGGGCCTTCGATCAAATACGCGCCGGCCGTTCTCCCTTCGCGCACCGCGCGCGTCAAGGGCGTCGTGATATGTAAATTACCGATCAAATCCGTTTTCATAAATCCTCTTTTGTTACCACGCGGACGTGGGACTGTGTCAGATGGACGAGCACTTCCTCATCAATGACTTCGCCCGGCAGGCACAGCGCCGTCCCCGGGGGATATAGCCCGATGATCTCCGCGGCAACGCGTCCGGCGGCAAGGGGCACCGGAATGCTTTCCGCTCTTGAAAAAAGTGCTTCTCGCAACGTCAGCACGCATGCGCCTCTCTTGGGCGCAGGAAACGAGTTTTTCCGTTCGGTTCGGGAAAGCGGCAAATTTCGCCGCAGTGCATCGGTGAGAATGCGTGCTTTTTCTTTTGTAAAATCCTCCCCGAAGAGAAGCACCATCGCGCCGACTTGTGCGAGCTCGACTACGATCCCCTCGCTTTGCAGAAGTTCGGCAAGGCGCGGATGATCCACGTTTTGACCGATCAAAGCGAGTCGCATCGGATCCGCCCCACTCAGACGAAGCCCACTCTCATGCGCCACTTGCTTCAGAAGTTCGCATCGGCGAACAAAAGGCGCGTAATTTTCCCCGTCAAATCCTTCCTTGATCCGTGCCAACGCTTCCGTCAACGAGAGAAGGATCGGAAAACTCGGGCTGGTCGAAGAAAAGAGGCGCATACGAGAAAGCAGTTCTTCCCGCAGGGTCTCTTCCTCTCCCGAACACGTTTTTCCCACGTGCAACAGCGCAGCTCCCGTCCGACAGGAAAGCGTTTTGTGCGCCGAGTCAACGACGAGATCAAAGCCATACGTCAAGGGATGAAGCCTCCCCCCCGACAAAAAGCGAAGGTGCGTCCCGTGTGCGTTATCCACCACGCTCATCAAACCGCGTTCTCGGCAAAACGCGGCAAGACGCGCGTAGTCGGGGACGTGTCCGAAGTAGTCGCAGCCGTTGAAGATCAAAAGATCTCCACAGGAGGTCTGCTCTAAAAAAAGGTCTTCCAGGTCGTCAAAAAAGACCGGCTGCACGTCCAGAAGAGCCAATGCATAAAGCACGCTTCGATGCACGCCGCGAAAACAGAACGTGCGGGCATCCCGAGGCTGTCGCATTACGCAAAACGCGATTGCCGTTTGCAGGCAGAGCGTCGCGCCCCCCGCGGAAAACAGCGTCAAACGCGCGCCGAAAAGATCCGCGGCATCGCGCTCGTCAGCGAGGATCGCACCCTCACTTTTCGGATCAAGAAGGTCATCCGTACAGCACAGCTCCGTGACGTCCATCGCGTCAAGCACGCCGCCGTGGGCGGGCATGTGCAGGCGCAGTTTCGTCCGATCGGCATATTCACGCAAAGTCTCAAACAGATGGGAGTGCATCAGAGTTCCTCCCTGTCGTGGCGCAGAAAACCCTCTCCGAAGATCTGCGTCGCCGGCGTCACGATCAAGAACGCCTCCGGATCGACCTCGCGCACGAGGACGCGCGCCTGCGGCAAAACCTTCTTGTGCATCGCGCAAAGAAGCATCACGCGCTCCTCACCCGTGTAGCTGCCCGTCGCGCGGATCGACGTCACGCCGACGCCGAGGGTCTTCAAAAAGCGAGCCGTCAGCTCCGCCGGATCGTTTGTGACGACGTAGACGAGTTTGGCCGAATCGGAGCCGTAAAGCACCGCGTCAAAGAGCCACGCCTGGATCAACACGCCGAAGCCGGAATAAAGACCGAGTTCAAGTTCCCCGAAGGCAAGGATCGACAGACCGATGACAACCACATCCAAAACGAGAATGATGCCGCCCGTTTTGAAATGCGGATATTTCAGCTTGATGAGGCGCGCGAGGATGTCCGAGCCGCCCGTTGTGGCACGGCAACGGAAGATGATCCCGAGTCCGAGGGCGACGAGTGCTCCGCCGCAGGCAGCCGCCAGAAAACGGTCGTCCGTCAGAGCACCGATCGGCAGCAGAAGGTTCATAAACAACGAGGAAAAGCCGACTCCGCAAAGTGTATAGACAAAGAAGCGAACGCCGAGTTTCCACAGTGCCAAAACAAGAAGCGGAACGTTCAACAGCAATACCCAGGTGCCGGTCGGAATGCCCGTGTAATGGTCAAGCACCACGGAAATGCCGCCGACGCCGCCGGCAACCATATGATTCGGCTGCAAAAACAGGACCACGCCCGCGGCGTAGAACACGGAACCGATCACGATCCCGATCAAGCCAAAAAGACGAGAAAAGAAATTTTGTTTCGTCATCGGCACAGTTCCCTTCCAAAGTTTCTGTTTTTATTATACATTCTTTTTTCGATTCTATCAAGCATTCGTGAAAAAAAGAAGCAGACACAGGGCATTTGCCCTGTGTCTGCAAAAAAGATTCTGTTCGTTTAGCGAACAACGATGCTCATGGTGTAGACATCCTTGCCGTACTTGGCGATGATGTTGGCCACACCGGAAGCATGCGCGGTAACCTTACCGTTCGCATCGATGGTAGCAACACCTTCGTTGTCGGAGTAGACGACCATTTCAGTCTCACCGCTCATCGGCAGATCGACGTCGTACTTGATCTTGACGTTGGCGGTCTTGCCCACGTTCATGAACAGACCGGTGGACGGGGTCAGGCCGGAGGGCTTGAGTTCGACCGTGTCAACCGAGAGGTTGTCGATGGTGGCGGTGTACTGAACGTACTTGGAAGTCGAGTTGGAGCGAGCTTCGTAATACACGGTGAAGGGGTTGCCCTGGTTGAATGCAACCTGAGCATTGCCTTGCCACTCAGCAGGCTCGGTGGTACCCTTCTCCCAAACCTTCACAAACACGCTTCCCTGCAGATACATGATCTTGGCAGTATAGACGGTGTTCACGGTATGAGTAAAGGTGAACTTGTTGGAAGTGGAATCCAGAATAACAGCACCGGGAGTGATGTAGAACTTGGTGGGAGCAGTCTTCGCATCGAGTTCCTCGTCATAAAGAACGAAACCGATGCGGTTGCGGCTGCCGCTGACACCGTCGGCCTCAATGGAGCCGAAGGAGTAGTCAAACTGCATCACGGCATCGCCGTCGATGGAATCCTTCGTGACGATGGCACCGTAAGGCGTCGCCGCACGGGTGGAGTTGGAGGTGATGGTAACCTTGCCGCCGTCGATCGCAACGGTGGAGCCGCCCTTCTTGTCTGCCGCAAAGAGGTAGGCAGAAAGCTTGTCGTTGATGTCAGCGACGAGCACGTCTGGCTCAGCGGAAGCCGCCGCAGTGCGGTAAGTGGTCACATAGGTCTTTTCTTCCACGGCATCGAAGTTCTCGCTCATGATGTTCTCGCCGGAGAGCGAGCCGGATCCGGAGCCGCCGGAGGTCTTGCCGCCGTAATAATCGACAGTAGTGTACTGACCGACGATGACGGAGGAAGCGTTGGAGGGGTTGGAGTAACCGACGGTGAAGATGCGTCCATCATCCAGGAGGATGGAGGCGGGGTTACCCATATCGTTGTTGGTCTGACCCGCATTCACCACGTCGAAGACGGGCATCGCGGTGTATTCATTCCAATCGCCGGTCTTGAGGTTGAAGAGCTTACCGTAGATCGGACGGGCGCTTCTCTTACCGGTGATGTTGACACTTGCCATCGGGACAGAGTAGTTGACGAGCACGAGTTCGTCGTTGATCTTGGCAAAGTTCGGCTGGTTGATGCAGTTGTTTTCGGTGTTTTCCACTGCATATTCTGCCCAAGTCACACCACGGTCGGTGGAACGATAGACGATACCGCCGGTATTCTTGCTGTAATCGGTGTTGATCTTATTACGGGCGAGACCGTACACAGTGTCGCCATAAGCCCAGACAGCGAGCTCGTCGCCGAGGCCCTGACCCGCCACGTGTGCAGTATCGGTGCCGTTTGCCCAATCCTTATAGAAGGTGAAGGTGCCGTCGCCGTTGTTCTTCGCCTTGACGACAACCGTTTCCAGGATGGCGCGGCTGGAGCAATCCACAGCGCCGTAGAGCGGGAAGATCAAGTCGCCGTTGTCCAGTTCGGCAATGGAGCCGTTCTTGACCCAGCAACCGGTGGTGCGGTTGAGATCGTCATAGAGGAAGGGCTCGCCGCCGGAGAAGTAGTCGCACTCGATCTCCTTCATGGAAGACCAGGTCTTACCATCGTCGATGGAGGTCATGTAGTACGCACGTTCGTACCAGTAGTCGTTGAGGGTAGAGCCGTTGTAGCCGGCTTTGCCGATGGGGGCGCGGACCGGGAAGGTCAGAACGAGCGTACCGTCGGAGAGCTTCTGGAGGTTCGGGTCGCGGGATTCGCGGTTGTAGTCGCCCTTGGTTTTGTCTTCATCGGTAAGATCGACGATGACTTCGGGCTCGGACCAGGTCATGCCATTGTCGGTGGACTTGACGAGGTGCAGAACACCGGCAAGTTTACCCTCGGTCTGCTTATAATAAGCGTGGCTCGGGCCGTAGTAGTAAACGGCATAAAGCGTGCCGTCATCCGCCTGCGTGGTGGAGGGGAAGAAGGACTTGTAGCCGGAATCACTGTATTCGGTCGCCTTGAAGATCTCGGTGCCGACGGCAGTGGGATCGTATTCACCTTCGATCGCGATAGAAGCATCGACGGTGACGCGTTCGCCGTTGACGGCAGCATCAAGAACTTCCAGAGCATAAATGGCACTGTAGGTGGTCACGGTCTCGCCCTTGGCATCCTTATAAGAGAGGTAGCCGCGGACAAGCCAGGTGCCGGCTTTGTTGAACATATCGGACTTGGTGAAGCCGAACGTGCTCGCAGAAGCATCGGCGGTGGAAACGCCCTTGGTGACACTGGCAACGATCGTGTCAACAGTCAGATCGGCAGCAGTCGCCTTACGGGTCAGCAGGATACCGCTTTCCACAAAGGAGTAACCTTCGGGGATGCTGCGGGCGAAGGTGGTCATCAGGTTGCCGTTGTCATCCACGAAAGTGGACAGCAAGGTCGTGGTGGGAGCGAAGTTCTTCGCATCGGAACCGCAAACGACAGCCAGAACGGCGTCATCCTTCGGCATGGAGATCTGTGCCGAACGCTCGGAGGTCAAGAACGCACCGTTGTAGGTCCAGTAGGAGAAGTCGGCCGCGTTGCTGGAAACGGTAGCCAAAGAGCTGTAGCGACGGGCAAAAGTCTTTTCGCTGTTGCCGTCCTTGACAGTCAGATTGGCAGACAGAGAAGCGTCCGCTTCGTAGCAGGCAATGAAGGTAGTCTTTGCGGTAATGGCGTAGGTCTCCACGGAGTTCGCAGCCTTACCGTCCGCATACCAACCCTTGAAGATATAGCCGGAAAGGGCCTTGATCTCGGGGATCTCGGAAACGAGGGTTCCCTCTTGCACGTCAAGAGTGGCAACGATCTTGCCGGTGATACCGTCCTTGAAGGTGACGGGGTACTTGGTCACTCCGTTGATCGCCGGGCCTTTGAAGACCGCGACAAGGCGCATTTCGGAGAGAGCAAACTTGAAAGAAAGCGTCGCTTCGGTGGAGATGATCGCACCGTTCTTCGCGTTCATCCAGTAGGAGAAGTTCTCACCTTCGGCGGTCAGCGTAACCGCGTCGCCGGTGTTGAGGGTGAACTTCTTTTCGGCGGTGCTGTCGATCACAACATCACCGTAGTTGACAGTGCCTTCGCCTTCGACAGAAACGACGAGGTTCGGCAGAGCGTCAACGGGAACGATGTAAGAGGAGGTTTCGAAACCGTCAAACTGGTCACGAGCGAGATACTTGGGTTCGCCATCAGCCGCACCGGAGTTCGTGTTTGCAGACTCGCGGTAAATGGGGGTCTGGACCACGGAAGAATCATAGCGATGGACCCAAGTGCCTTCGGTTTCCAGAATGGAATCGCCTGCATAGTTGACATCGACATTCTCGAATTTCACGAGAGAGCCTTCCTTCAAATTCAGGTTCTGGAACGCATAAGCATTGCGCTCGCCGAATTCCTGAGCAGCATACTGACTGCCGCCCTCAATGGGATTCCACGCCGCAGATTCTTCATTGGAGTGGAACGCAAAAACGAAGCCGTTTTCGGGAACGATTTCATCCGCACCGATGGCAGGCTTGTTGCCGTTGCGATAAGCACCCTTCACGACCTTCGTGATGCGGTAGATGCCGTCGGCGACATGGACACCGTAGATACGGGTCCAGGAATCAAGGTGCATATTGGAGACCGAATAGTCGGCAAGGCTGTAACCCGCTTCGGTGATCAGAAGAGCACCGCAGGTCCAAGCAGTGCCGTTTTCGGCGGTGTTGGAAGTGGAGTAAGTCTGAGCAATGTAGAGCTTGTCAAGACCAATATACTCACGGCCAAGGATCGCGTCCTTGAGATCGTTGGTCCAGGCTTCGATCTGGGCCTGCTTGAGACCTTCCTTGTTGAGGTCAACCGCGTCGATCGCGGCTTCGATCGCATCCCAGGACTCGGTGGTGTAGTACTTTTCGTTCAAGTCCTTCGCCACATTGATCCAAGCATTGAGATCCGCGGGATCCAGCGGAACCGCTTCCTTAAACGCACCGGCATTGGTGCTGTCCGGAGTGAGCGCATCGGCAAAGATCGCGATCTGATCCATGTAGAAATCACAGTAGTACGTTGCGCTGTTGCCGCTCGTGGAAGCGTGCGCCGGTCCGTTCATACAAAGGTTGAAGCAGTTGCCTGTGACGGCGCCGCTGGTGTAGTACATCAGGGCAAGCGTACCTTCGGTGGAGGTGCCGTCATCGCACTTCTGTGCCACGCCGTTGACGTAGAAACGAGTCTTCTGATTCGCCACGTCAAAGGTCATGGTATAACGAGCGTATTCACCTTCGGGGATGTTGAAGAAGAAGGTGACGGGACGGGTGCCGTTTGCACCGGTGCCCGCACGCACGCCGGTACCCATAATGAGTGCGGCATTGGTGCCGAGAGTCTCATTGTCATACAGAACCATAACAGCCTGCGTGACGTTGTTGGTGTGGCCGCTCGTGCCGGTCCAGGAATTGCTGCGGCAGAGGATCTGGAACGCCAGACCGCCGAACAAAATACCGGAAGGCATACCGTTGTCGAAGTTGACACCGTCGTCTCTCAGATAGGTAGAGTCGGTGATCTTCGGCAGGTTGTCGATCTTCAGATACGCGTCAAGCGTAACGCCCTTCTCGGGGCTGACAAACTTGTTGGAATTGGACGTCCAAGCAATGTTTGCCGTACCGCTGTGCGCGTAGTTCGAGTTGGCACTCGAAGAGTTGACCAAGTGCACGGAACCGCCGGAATAAGTTCCCTGACCGCTTCCGGAGACCTGATAGGTCAACGTGCCATCCGTATAGGTGGCCTTGTTGGACGAGCCGTCCATGATGAACGCGGGCTTCCATTCGTCCACGACAGCAGACTCGTAAGGAGTGCTGTACGCCAACGCAGGGACACAGAGTGTCACGAGCATCAAAATGCCCATAAGCGCCGCAAGGATGCGTTTGGTGTTCATAAAAACCTCCGTTGTTGTTCGTTTGCGCAAGCGCGCAAAAATCCATCCCTTTCTATAAGGGATAACTTCACATAGTCATTATAGCGGAAAAGTGTCAAAATGTAAAGAAAAACTTCACTTCCTTCTCTTGGCAAAACTGCCAAAAAAATAAAACCGTTTTTGTGCAGAAACACGGTTTTCCTCTTCTTTTCTTTTTGCGCGAAAAGAAAAGACGCAAAAGAAAAGCGATACAAGAAAAAAAGGCAACAGATCAATGACCTCCTCCACTGCAAACAACGCCCGTGCTTTGGGCGGCGTTTGTGCAAAAGATCTCCCTTTTGCCCCTTGCTTCCCATCTTTCTTCTTTGGCTCTTTCTTCTTTCTCCCGAAAGAAGAAAGAACAGAAAACGAAAAAGCAAAAACAAAAGAGGCACGCGATGCGTGCCTCTTTTGAAGAAGTGTTTTGCGCCTTGTACTCTTATTTCACAGTGCAGACTGCAACGACGGGCTGGTGGTCGGAGTTCGCCGCGGAGTGCGCGACGCGGTACTCGTCGACCTGGATGCCGCCGATGTCGGCGAAGATGTGGTCAAAGGTGTACTTGGGAACACCGTCTTCGTGCATGGTGTAGTAGTTGCCGTCAGCGTTCGGCTTGGTGATGTCCGCGACGTTCTTCGCGAAGCGGAAACGAGAACCGGTGATGGTGTTGGTCTCGCCGTTGTAAGCCTTGGATCCGGTGAGGTAAGCGAGAACACCGTGAGTTTCGGTCATGTTGAAGTCACCGCCGATGAGGACGTTACGGATCGCGCTCGGGCTGTTCTGAGAAATGTACTCGACCTGTCCGAGGAGTGCCTTCGCCTGCTTGAAGCGGTTGAGCTCGTGCGCGGCGGTATCGCTGGCACCTTCGGTGGAAGCGGTCGCGCAGAGGTGGGTGTTGAAGTACTGGACGAACTCACCGGTCTCACGGTCTTCGAGCACCGCCCAGGTGCAGATGCGGTAGTACTTCAAGTTGTCGTACTTGGACTGGGTGTTCGGGGTATCGGAGAGCCAGAACGTACCGGAGTTGTGAAGCAGGAACTTGGATGCCTTATAGAAGATCGGGTTGTACTCGTTGTTGAGAGAACCGCCACGGCCGGAGCCCTGAACGGCCCAGTAGCCCTGGTTTTCCATCGCGCTCTCAAGAGACGAGTAGTAGAAGGTGCCGGCTTCCTGGATACCGACGATGTCGGCGCCCTCGGCGGCAGCGTTGGCAGCAACGGAGGAGTAAGAGGTGTTGCCGTTGCGCATATTGTGGCTCATTGCCACGAAGGTGGTCTGCTTTTCGACTGCGCCGGTACCTTCGACTTCGATGGACTCGACGTCGGAGTAGTAGGTTTCAACGTCGCTGCCGTTCTTGACGGTAATGTAACCGCGAACGAGCCAAGTGCCGGCCTTCGAAGTGATGGCGGACTTGATGAAGCCGAAGACGTCTTCGGTAGCAGCGGCAGAGGAGATACCCTTGGTGACGCTGTTGACAACCGTGTCGACCACGAGGTCGCTTTCAGTCGCCTTACGGGTCATCAGGATACCGCGTTCGATCATTTCCTGACCGGCTGCATCGCTGACGAAGGTGGTCATCAGATTGCCGTTGTCATCGACGAAGTTGGAGATGATGCTGACGTTCGGATCCTCGACCGTAGTTCCGTTGGTCACGGCACTGACGGTGCAGTCGCGGTTCGGCATGGAAACCTGAACGGTCTTCTTGGAAGAGTAGAACTTGCCGTCCATCGTCCAGTAGTCAAAGCCGCTGACAGAGGTCTCGGCAACGACGATCTTCGCGTAGCGGACACGCAGAGTCTGCGTGGAGCTGCCGTCGTTCAAAGTGAGGTTGAAGTAAGCAGCCTCATCATTCTTGTAACGGGCGTAGAAGACCGTGTTGTAGTTGATTGCGTAAGAATCGATCGGATCGGTATGACCCTTGCCGGCGAAGAAGCCGACGTACTTGTAGCCGAAGAGATCGCCGACCTCGGGGATCGCCGCGGCAGGCACGGTCTCACCGTGGTTGACGGTGGTGGTGCCCAGAATCTTACCGGTGACGCTGTCCTTGAAGGTGACGGTGTGAGTCGGGGTGGTGTCGCCGGTGGAGGCGAAGACCGCCACGATGTTCAGTTCGGAAACGCCGAACTTGAAGGAGAATTCCGCCTCGGTGGAGAGGATCGAATTGTTCTTCGCGTTCTTCCAGTAGGAGAAGTTGTTTCCGCTCGCCGTCAGGGTGACGGTGGCACCGTTGGGCGCAGTAAAGGAAGAAGCGGTCACAGCAGAGCCGTTGACCTTGGCAGAGATGCTGCCGGAACCTTCAACGGAAGTCTTGATGGTGCCGTCGGGCTTCACCTCGGCAGGATCGACCTTGATCATATAGGCGTTGGACTTAAAGCCGTTGAAGTATTCGCCCGCGCTGTTGGAGTTGCGGGTGATGGTGGTCGGAGTGGTGATGCGCGGGTCGCCTGTGCAGTACCAGGTTCCGGTGGTGTCGAGCGTCGCAGCAGAATTCGCGTTGATGGTGACACCTTCCAACTTGACGTAATCACCCTTGGCAATGCCGCAGGCAGAGATCGCACGCTCGTTGCGGTCGCCGAAGAGGACGGAGGCGTAGCCGGAGGACATCACGCTGCCGTTGGCAACGCCGTCCACGTGGAACGCAAGAATGAAGCCGCCCGCGGGAACCTGAGCATCCTTGTTGAAGCCCATATCCACAACCTTGTAGTAACCTGTAGCCTTGGTGGGCTCACAGACGTAGGCGCGCCAGGAAGAAGAGAGCGCCATATCGTAGATCTGGTCGTAGCACGCATACTCAGACATATACATACCCGGACGGGTCAACAGAACGGACGCGTTGTGGTGACCGTAAGCGTCGTTTCTTCCGTTATAGGAAGAGTGAGAGATCCAGATGCGGTCGGTGCCGGTGACGATGGGCGTAGCCGCAGGGATCGTGACGCCGGTGCCGGCAACGGTAACGGCACTGCCGCCGGTAGTGGCAGTCGCACCCGCGGTGGAGAGCCAAGTCAAGCGGTTCATGAACCAGTTGCCGGAGGTGCCGGTGCAGGCAGCATCCAGTTCGCTCTGGTCGCCGCCGCTTTCCACGATGTCATAGCAGTAGTCGATCCAACCCTTGAAGGCGTTCCAGACGGTCGGGTTGATGTAGTCGGTGGCGTAGGGCGCGAGATCGTTGTACAGATTCTTCGCGTTCTTCATCTGCTCGTTTTCGACTGCGGGAACGGGATCGCCCTCAAAGCCGAAGTTCGTGGTGTTGGGCACGAGAGCGGCAGGATACACATTCAGCTGGTCGATATAGAAGTTTGCCTTGTAGGTGCTGTTGTTGGCGGCAACACCGGCCTGAGCGTTGTTCAGGTTGATGTTTAAGAAGTTGACCGTCGCGGTGGCGCGGTAGCAGAGCGCGATGTTATTGAACGTCGTGCTGCCGGTGCCGTTGACCTTCTGAGGCACGCCGTTGATGCAGAACTGGGTCGTCTTCGCAACGGGGTCAAAGGTCAGGGTGTAACGGTCGTAGGAGGTCTTCGAGGTATTGAAGAAATAGCAGATAGCCGAGGCAGACGCAAAGGCGTTGCGGTTGCCGTAGGGCAGGATCAGCACAGTGTTGGTGCCGAGGGTCGCGTTGTCGTAATAGGCAAAGACGGCCTGCAATTCGTTGTTGGACTTCGAGGTGTCCGCCATATACTTTTCGGCAGAACAAAGGTTAAAGACCACACCCGAAAAATAGACGTTCGAAGGGTTGCCGGAGACAACACCGGTATCCTTCATCACGGAAGACGAAGTGATCTTCGGGAGGTTGTTAAACTTCGCATACAGATCGAAGGTCATACCTGCGGTCGGGCTGACGAAGTTGCTGTACTGGTTCGAGGTGTTGGCAGAACCTTTGTTGCCGGTGGTATAGGCAAGGTTCGAGCTGGTAGCCGTACCGGTCTTCGAGTTGCTCAAATGCAGAGCACCCGTCTCATCGGTAATGCTGGCGGTGGCAGTCTTCGTAGTCGGGGCAACGTTTGCGGTACCGAACAGGTCGAAGTTGAGACTGGAGCCCGAAATCGTGACCTTAGAGGTCGCGCTCTCGCTGGTCTGAAGGCTTGTGTACGGAGAAGAGTACGCAAAGACATTCAGAGCAAGCGGGATCATCATCAAGATGCCGAGCGCCAGCGCCAAAAAGCGTTTGGTTTTCATAATTTCCTCCTAAAAAATTTTTTGATTCTTCGCGTCAGAGAACGCGAAAACACGTCCCTTTTGAGACAAAGGGACACTTTAATGCATTTATTATAATAGAAAAGAGTCAAAAAGTAAAGCATTTTCTGCAATCTTTCTTTGTGCAAAGAAACAAAATATCTCCGCTTTGTTTGTGCAGAACCACGAAAAAACGTCTCCCGAAATTCAGGAGACGTTTTCTTTTTCAGGCTCATTCTGCCAAAAGCGAGGCGATCCGGTGAGCCTTCGGCGTTTCGGACAGATAGGTGGAAGCGTCCGTGAAACGGCCGCCGATGAAGCCGCGACGGGTCGCGGGTGCGCCCGTATCGTAAAAAACGGTGAAGATCCGTCCGTCCGAGAGCCGCACGGACGAGGGGTTTCCCATATCCGCAACGGTCGAAGTCGTGCTGTCGTAGAGACAGACGGCTTCAAACTCATCCCAGTCCCCCGTTTTCACGTTGAACAGTTTCGCATAGACGGGACGCGCGGTGCGGCGCGCAGGGCTATTGTACACGCTTGCCAGCGGCACGGAATAATTTGCGAGCACGTAGTCGCCGGAGATCTGACAGAAGTTCGGCTGATTGAGGCAGTCGTTGCCCGTCGGCTCCAGCGCGTGTTCGGAGAAGGTCACGCCGCCGTCGGTCGAGCGGTACAGCACACCGCCCTTCGTCGTCGACGGGATCGCGGTGCGCGCGAGGGCGTACACCACGTCCCCCGAGGCAGTCAGCGCGACCTCGTTGCCCTGCCCTTTCGGCAAAATCAGCGAGGCGTCCGTCTTCACACCGTCGATCGTCGCCCAATCCTTCACAAAGGTCAGCGTGCCGTCGCCGTTGTTCTTTGCCTTGACGCAAACGCCCGTGTAGTCGGCGCGGCTTTCGCAGGTCTTTGCCCCGTAGAGCGGGAGAAGCAGTTCGCCGCCCTCCAGCTCCGCCGCCGAGCCATTTTTCACCCAACAGCCCGTGGTGCGTTCGGGATCGTCGTAGAGGAAGGGCTCACCGCCCGAAAAATAGTCACACTCGATCTCGCGCATCTCGCTCCAAGTGGCGCCGTTATCGATCGAGGTCATATAGTAGCTGCGCTCCGACCAATAGTCGTTGAGATTCGAGCCGTTGTAGCCGGCCTTGCCGATGGGCGCGCGCACGGGGAAGGTCAAAAGCAACGTGCCGTCGGAGAGTCTCTGCAGGTTCGGATCGCGCGGTTCGCGGTTGAAGTCGCCCTTTGCGCGGTCTTCGTCGCGCAGGTCAACGAGCGTCTCGGGCTCCGAGAAGGTCTTGCCCCCGTCCGTCGAACGAACCAGACACAAAACACCGGAGAGCTTTCCTTCCGACTGGTTATACAGGGCGTGGCCGTTGGCGTAATAGTAGGCGACGAGAATCGTGCCGTCAGCCGCCTCGGTCACAGTCGGGAAAAAGGGACGCGAGGCAGAAGAGCCCGTTTCCTCCGCCTGATACACCACCACGTCGGAGGTATAGGGGTCGAGTTTGGCTTGTTTGTCGGTGAAATCCACGCGAAGGTTCATATTCGTGTTCATCACGGGAATCTCCATTTCCCAAAAATGACCCAGCAGCGTTCCGTCGAGCGTCCACGCAGGCGAACCGCTATGAGTGTGCAGACGGTATGAGGCGTCCGTCGCGGTAAGAGTATACGTCCCCTCAGCCATGGGCTGCGATGCGCCGCCGAAGACGCTTCCGTCGCCGACGATCTCAAGCGTCAGGCGCGGGGTCGACAGGTACAAAATCGCAAACACGCCGCCGAGGAGAGCGAGCGCCAGACAAAGCGCACCGACGACGACCAAAGTTTTGTTTCGTTTCATTTTGCCGTTTCCTCGATTTGCGTTTTTTCGTCTGCCGCTTTGGCTTTGACCTTTGCGGGCTTTTGAGTCTTCGCAACGCCCTGCCACTTTCCGAAGAAGAAGAGGTAGACGAGCGAGGCAACGAAGGCGCCGAGCAGGGGTGCCACCCAGAAGACCCAGACACTTTCCAGTGCCGCGCCGCCCACAAAGAGGGCGGGGCCGAGGCTTCGGGCAGGGTTTACGCTCGTCCCGGTGAAGAAGATCCCGAAGAGGTGCACGAGCGTCAGCGATGCACCCACTGCGACACCCGCAAGTTCACTCGATCTTGCCCGTTCGGTCACTGCGAGGACCGTGAACACGAAGAACGCCGTCAGAATGCCCTCGATCAAAAGGGTCGCGACCACGTTGTCCTCGTAGAGGGCGTTGGTGCCGAGAAGAGATCCTTCTCCGAGAATGCCGGAAAGGATCGCGCCGCCGGCAATGCCGCCGAAGGTCTGCGCCGTGACGTAGGCGAGAAATTCCCAACCGGTGAGTTTTCCGCACAAAAATTTTCCGAAAGAGACGGCGGGATTGACGTGACAACCCGAAACGCCTCCGATCGCATAAGCAAGCACCGTCAGCACAAGGCCGAAGGAGAGCGCGGTGACAAGATACGCCGCGTCCGCCTTGGCACTGCAGCCACTGACCGCCGCAACGCCGCAAGCAAGGACGACAAGCATCATCGTGCCGAAAAATTCAGCAAAAAAACGTCTGATCTGCATACCGTTACTCCTGTTCTTCGGTTTTGACGTCGACCGATCCTTCCGTTTCGGATCCGGTCTTGATCTGTTCGGTTTGCGCTTGGGCGGGGGAAGCGGAGGTCTGTTTCTTTTTGACGAACACGACCGCGGCGGAAGCGGCAAGCACCGCGCCGAGCGCGATCAGGGCGATCACGAGCGCAGGAGATGCTTCTTCGCTTTCCACGGCCGACTCTCCCTCTTTGTCGCCGGAGGACGGGTCTTCGGGTTTGGTTTCCGGCTCTTCATCCGGTGCGACTTCGGGCGTCTCTTCCACGTCCGTTTCTGCGGCAAAGAAGTACAGTGTGCCGAAGGTGCGCGCAGGCAGTTTCACCTCGCCGTCTTCCACCGTCGCACGATAAGTCTCACGCACGCCGTCCCCTTTCCGGTTGAGCAGAACGACAAGGACTTTCTCCCCTTCCGCCGCGCCCTTCGGAGCGGGAACGCTCAGAGTCGCGTCTTCGGACAGCTCGATCTCTTCGCCGTCAAGCGTCAGTTCGATGCGCAGTGCGCCCAAGAACTTCGGCTCCGAAAGATCAAACGCACCCGCGACCTCCATCAAAAGTCCGTCCGACGGCGTTTCATCCACCTCGAGGATGGACAGTTCGGCTTTCTCGGGGATCGGATTCTTTCCCGGACGAAGCGTCACTTCCTCTTTTTTCACGGGATCCGTCGTAGCAGAGCCGATCTGCTTTTCTTCGCAAATCGCGCCGCAAAGAGTGCACTTCTTCACCAGACGGTCTTTTTGCTCGGCATCCGTCTGCCAAGCACCCGGCACGTGCCCGATGCCCGACTGTCCGCAAAAATCGTCAAAAACGACTGTCTTCTTATCGAGTTCGATCACGCCGTTTTCGACTTCAAAGATCCCCTTGCAATCGGAGTTATCCAATCGGATCGCCTCGATGAGTTCCAGTTTCAGTTCGGCCGTTCCGCTCGCACCCTCGACGGGTTCAAAGAGAAAATAGCCGAGAGAGCCGGCCTCAGTGACCGCGTGGTTGATCTCCGCACCGACGAAGCCTGCGGGATTCGAATTCGGATACTGCGGACCCATACGGATCGAAAACGCGCGGAGTGCGTCGCCGACTCCGTTCTCCTTGCAGACGAGTTTGTCCTCCGGATAGGAAAGGCGGAATCGGATCGCGCTGACGTTGTCTTCTTCTGTCGCGCCCGTCCAGCAGATATCGGCGCGAAAACCGCCGTCCGACTGCGGCGTCACCTGCACATAAAAGCGCTTCTCTTCCGCAGCCGAAACCGCAAAGGGCAACGGCAAAAGCAAGCAAAAAGTCAAGAATAAGACAAACAATCGTTTCATATCGTCCTCACAAATCATCAGACCGGTTTCGTGTATTATACCACAGTGCGCCCTGCTTGAAAAGAGATTCTTTTCAACAACCGGCAAAACCGCCGGGCTCGGCGGTTTTCTTCTCACTTGACGCCCGTTTAGAGCGTGACCGTGTATTTTTCCAACAGGCACTCGGGGTGGTAGTCCAGTTTTGCGCGGCGAAGACCCTCGTCGCCCGCATCGTCCTCGCGGTTGACGTGCAAAACGCCCTCGACCGCAAAGGTGTTGACGAAGGTGTTCGTCAGTTTCTGGTAGACGCCTTTATAGGCGCGATCCGCCTTTTCGATGTGAGTAAACAGGGTATCGCCGAGGACTTCTCCGAGCGAAAAGCCGACTGTCTCCCCGTTTACACACAGAGAGATCCCCTGCATCCCGCAGAGCGCGGGGTCGGTCAGCACGCACTCGCACCCCTCCCGCTCCAAGCGTTCGACGGCAGTTTCCCCTTCACCGAGCGTCGCCATCAAACGGTGAAAAAAAGACAGTACCTCCGCACGCGTCGCCTCGTCGATGATCCGCACCTCGGCCTGCGGATAGGCGCGGTCGAACTGGCTGATGAGATTTCGCTTTTTCGCGTATTTCTTGCCGGAGAGCGTCTTCAGATCCTCGGCGCGGTACAGATAATCAAAATAGTCTCGATTCTCTTCGACGAGACATTCCCCGTCGATCGCCCGCAAGACGGGCAGATATTCTTTCGGAACGCTCACCAGACGCACAGGACCCGACACCGCCGCTTTCAATCGGCGCACGGCCGAGGGCAGATCGCCGCCGAACGGCAAGAAATAACACTCCCGTCCAGAAAAACCGACCAGGCGCAAAAACAGACTCCCCTCTTCGATGCAGAACTCGGTGCGGTTCACCTCGCGCCACATCAAAACCGTGCCCACCGTCAGGTCGCAGGTGCGCGAAAGAAGCCCCTCAAA
>JAFQUW010000016.1 GCA_017408325.1 Clostridia bacterium
AAATGACGTGGAAGGTATTCAGGTCGATCGTTTGAATGCCGTCCGGCATCACGACGCAGAGCACGTCGCCGACGTAGAGGAAGCGCGTGTAGTCAATTCGGTTTTGGATCGCGGAGTTATCGTCCTCGCGACTCGGCAGAAGGAGCTCGGTTGTCGCGAAGCCGTCTCGCTCTTCGCGGAGAAGAACGAGCGTGTTTTCAAACTTCGTGACAGAGGGGAACCCGACCGTTTGCCGTTCGACGTAGGCGAAGGCGATCACGTTCTTTTCGGGCGCGACGAGGATCGCCTTGTGGTTCGTTTCGGCAGGTGAGTCTGCCATTTCGTTTCCGAGGAGGATCTTTTGTGTTTCGAGAAGTTCTTCTTTGTTCGCGGTGTCAAAGAAGGAGATTTTGATCTCCTCGGTGATCCCGTTTTCATCCTCGTCCGCGCGCCCGATGCCAAAGAGCGTGTCGTCGTCCCAGACGTGCAGATAGGAGGAATAACCGGGGATCTTGAGCGCGGAGAGCAGCTTGGGCGAGGCGACGTCGGAGAGATCGACGCAGAAGACGGGGTCGGTCTGCCGATAGGTCACGAAGTAACAGAGATCGCCGTCGAAGCGCACCGAGTAGACGCGCTCGTCTTTGCCGAGTCCGTCGAGCGCACCGAGCGCCTTCAGACTTTGGTCAAAGGTGTAGACTCCGTTGTAGTTGACAGAATCCTTCGTGTGATAGGTAGTGACGATGGTGAAGACGCCGTCTTTTTCCTGCATGGAGAACTGATTGAGCGGGCTTCCGAGAACGGAGCCTTCGGCGGCAAGCTCGACGCCCTCCTCGTCCAGGGAGAAGCGGAGGATGTCGCTTTCCTTGCTGTAACCGTTGTAACGCGTGCAGAGGGTGTAGAGGCTCTCGGTGCTCGCGTAGAGATAATCGACGTTCCCGAGGACCGCTTTGGAGGAGGTCATTTTTGCTTCACCGGAGAGCGAGTAGGATGAGACGACCGTGTATTGGAATTGATACAGATGTTCCGGTTCCATGACGTGGATGTCCCCGGGGGCGATCAGGGTCACGTGCTCCGCCTTGCCGCAGGAGGGAACAAAGGTGGTCGGATCTTCTTCCTTGATGCGCGCGGAGGAGACAGGGTCGTCGGTCACGAGATAGAAGGCGTCGCCGATGAGCCGCGCAGAGTTGTAATAACCGGATTGGCGAAACTGCGCTTCGATCTTCGGCGTCCCCCCCTCGACGCTCAACACGGTGAGAAGTGTCTGTTCCTCGGTGTCCGAACGGCGGATGATGAGGAGCTTTTCGTCGTGCAGATACAGATCGCAGTCGGCATAGGTGTAGGGATTCTTGACACTCGGGAACAGATCTTCGAGCGCAAGGAAGGCGACTTTTTTCGCTTCGCCTTCGTCGGTCAGCGTACAGATCTGCAATCCACGGGGATACGGGCTTGCCGGCTTTAAAAAGAGGGAATAGACGTACGTTCCGTCGGTCTTGACGACGTCTCCCTCCTGCACGCCCGCGACCTGATTGTTCGTTTCGGAGTGCGAGGGCTTTTGAGCGGCGTTCGGGGCAGACGTATGCTCTTCCATATCCGAAGAATCGTTTCCGGAGCCGGAGGAAGAGGCGGAGTTTCCGACCATCCCCTCGCCGCGGTTGCCCTGGATCGATACGCCGTCATCGAGGCTGTCAACCAGAAGATGGGTTTCGGGCAGGGAGTTGTAGAATTTCAAAAGCTCGCCGTAGCTTCCGAGTGTCTGTGCGACAGGCTCTTTGACGGAGCTTTCGGGGGGATTCGGCGTGGACGGGGATAACGTTCCTCCGTTTTGCGGCGCAGGCAGAATGGATTGCAGGGGCAGGCAGAGCACGAGCAGAAGCATCGCGGCGGCAAGGCAGGCGACACCGAGGCGGCGGAAGGCGATCTGCGGCAGGACTCGGGGCGATCTTTGACGTTCTGCGGTTTGGCTTGTCGCGTTTTTTGCGGCGGCAAAGAGAGCGTTCATCGCCTCGTCGCTTGGGACGAGGGAGTTCTGCTCCTCTTCGTAGCGGCGTTTTTCTTGTTCGTTCATAGCGTACCTCCAAGGGTCTCGAGAAGCGCCGCCTTCGCGCGGCGCAGATGACTTTTGACGGTGGACACGGGACAGGAGAGGATCTCGGCGATCTCATTTTGCTTGAGATTCTCGTAATAGAAGAGATGCACGCAGATGCGCTGCTTTGCAGGCAGTGCGGCAACGGCCGAGGTGACGGTCAATCGAAGACAGGGATCCGTCTCCGGCGCGGATAAGGGGAGTTCGTCGACGTCTTCGTGTCGGCGCAGTGCGGCTTTTCTGAGGTGACTCTTCGCGGTGTTTGCGGCTACCTTGAGAAACCACGCCCGTTCGTGCTCTTCGGTTTCAAAAGAGACGGGACGCTCAAAGTAGCGCAAGAAGACGTCCTGCATCAAGTCCTGTGCATCTTCGCGGTTTTTGACAAAGGAGAAGAGCAGGCGGAATACGCGCGCGCTTTGTCGTTTGATGATGTCATCGAATGGTCGGCACATAAATTCGTCTCCGTGGTGTGTCCTCTGTAGGCAATACGCACAAAAGAGGAAAAAGGTTGCAAAAAAAACTGTTTTTTGAAAGAAAAAGTTATCCCTTGAAAAAACGTGCGAGCCGTGGTACAATAAAATAACTTTCGGAACGGACAAGGAGAATCACGAATGAAACGAGTTTTTCGCTTAACCTGCGTCGCACTGCTTTTGTTGGCAACGTTGTTTTCGACGGCTTGCTCTTCGCGTGTGTTTCATCCTTTGACGATCTCACCGTCCCCGATCGTGGAGGAAAAGGTGCCCACCACTCCCAATGAATTTTTCGGTCTCGGAGTCTACGAGCCGGAGGACTTCGTCTTTTCGGGACGCGTGTTTCTGGTGGGAGATTCGACCGTTTGCGGCACGTACAGCGACGGCCGCGTTCAGCGGGAAGATATTATGGGCTGGGGGAAATACTTCGAAAACTATTTCAGAGCTGAGTCGGATGAAGAGGGCGTGGACGGCGTTTCGGTCTACAACTTTGCACTCTCCGGCGGAAGTTCGCGCACGTATCTGGACAGCACGGGCTACCAGAGCGTGCTGGAACACTTATCCAAAGGGGACTATCTGTTCATCCAGTTCGGTCATAACGACGAGCACGAGAGCGATATGCGCGTCGGAACCTCCGCCACCCTTGGGCGAGATGAGGTCGGTCCTACCGGTATGAGCGAGGAAGGGATCTACTCCTTTGAATGGATCCTGTATGAGAAATACATTCAACTGGCCCGCAACGTCGGCGCAGTTCCGGTTCTGGTCTCCCCGACGGCGCGTATGCTTTTGGAATCGGGTCAACCGAACGTTTACCGTCACGAACCGTATCGCAAGGTGATGAAAAAACTCGCTGAGGAAGAAGGCGTCTTGTTCATCGACCTCACCGAACTGTCCCGCGAGTTTTATCTGAACGTTCTGGACACCGAGGGCATCATCGGCACGTGGCGTTTACACGCCTTCACCGACGAATCGCATCAGGTGGTCGACACCACGCACCTTTCCCGCTACGGCGCGTATCGCATCGCGGGCCTTGTTGCAAAAGAGGTGCAGATCAGCAAGGTTGCCCTTTCCAAACTGGTTGTCGAACCGACGGAGATCGTCTCGCCCCGCGCGGACTGAACAAACGAAAGAAAGAGCAAAGAAAAAAGAAAAAGAGAGTCATTCGACTCTCTTTTTTGTGCTTTAATACGCTTTTGCGAAGAGGACTTCGTGGCGGGCTTCCTTGCCGCAGCAGACGCATTTTGCGCCTTCTTCCAGCTTGCCGTCTTCGGGGATGCAGCGGCTGCCGACGCCGGTCTCTTCCTTGATCTTGTCTTCGCAGGCTTCGTCGCCGCACCAGGGTGCGTGCACGAAGCAGTCGCCGTCTTCGAGGTGGGCGAGGATCTCGTCCATCTTCGTGACGCGATACGAGTTCTTGGCGCGGTTTTCGGCTGCTTTGTCGAACATGCCCTTCTGGATCTCGGCGAAGATCTTCGGCAGTTCTTCTTCCAGCGCGTCGAGGGAGACGGTGCGTTTTTCGCCGCTGTATCGGATGCCGACGACGCACTGACCGGCTTCGATGTCGCGCGGACCGAGTTCGATGCGCACGGGAACACCGCGCATTTCGTGTTCGGCAAACTTCCATCCGGGGGAGTTGTCGGAATCGTCCAGTTTGACGCGGCAGATGCCCTTGAGGCGTTCTTCCAGCGCACGGGCGGCGTCGAGCACGCCTTCCTTGTGCTGGGCGATGGGGAGAATGACGGCCTGAATGGGTGCGACGGCAGGCGGCAGATTGAGACCGCGGTCGTCGCCGTGGGTCATGATGATGGCGCCGATGAGGCGCGTGGTGACGCCCCAGGAGGTCTGGAAGGGATGCGCGAGCTGGTTTTCCTTCGTGGTGAAGGTGATGTCAAAGGCGCGGGCGAATCCGTCGCCGAAATAATGGGAGGTGCCGGCCTGAAGAGCCTTGCCGTCGTGCATCATCGCTTCGAT
>JAFQUW010000144.1 GCA_017408325.1 Clostridia bacterium
GCGCGCGGAGCGAACGTCGTCAGCGACTTCGGGAAGTTTCTGGATCCCGTTGCGGATAAACTCTTGATCATCTCTTCGTTCATCTGCCTCGCCGTGTCGGATCTTGCGGACGCTTCTCTTCACATCCTCTTTGCCGCGACGGCGGTGGTTCTGCTGTTCCGCGAACTTGCCGTCACCTCGCTTCGCCTGCTTGCCGCCACGCGCGGTCTGGTGCTTGCGGCGCGCGGTGCGGGGAAGGTGAAGACCTTCGTTCAGTGCGTCGCCGTTTTGTGGATCATTTTGGAACCGCTTTTTGCCTTTGACGGTGCCCGCACCGTCAGTGTCCTTCTCGTCGGACTGTGTATTCTGTGTACTCTGTATTCGGGCCTTGCCTTTGTGCCGGCCTGGAAACGAGCAATGCAGAACGCATCCGAAAAAGGAGAAACGAAATGAACATCGAAGAACTCAAGAGAGAACTCAAACGAACTCTGAACCAATACTCCTCAACGGTCCAAAAAACCGAATCGACCCTCCGTCGCGCCTACGAGAACGTGCGCTACGACATCCGCTCCATTCGGGAGCGCGATCCTGCCGCGCGAAGCGATGCGGAAGTTGCCCTTTTGTATTCGGGCTTTCACGCGCTCGCGCTGTACCGCGTCGCACACGCCCTGCACAAGAAAAAGGCGTACTTTCCCGCGCGTGCCATCAGTCAGGCGGCCCGCTTTTTGACGGGGATCGAGATCCATCCCGCCGCCGAGATCGGCCGCGGGCTCTTCATCGACCACGGAAGCGCCGTCGTCATCGGCGAGACTGCCGTCATCGGCGACGACTGCACGATCTATCAGGGCGTGACCCTCGGCGGTACCGGAAAGCACGTCGGCAAACGCCACCCGACCTTGGGCAACCGTGTGATGGTCGGCGCGGGTGCGAAGGTGCTCGGCCCCTTTAAGGTGGGTGACGGAGCGAAGATCGCCGCAGGTGCCGTGGTGCTCTCGGAGGTTCCGGACGACTCGACTGCCGTCGGTGTTCCGGCGCACATCATCGATAAGAACAATCTGCGCGCAAGCACCGAACAGATGGACCAGATCCACATTCCCGACCCCGTGGCACAGGAGCTCTGCCGTCTGGAAGTGAAGATCCGTGCGCTGGAGAAAAAATTGGAGGAGGCAGAAAGAACCGCCCCTCGAACGGAGCAGAAAACGAAATGAAACTCTATAATACCCTGACCGGAAAAAAAGAAGAATTCACCGTAAACGGACCCGTGACCATCTACTCCTGCGGCCCGACGGTCTATAACTTTTTCCACATCGGAAACGCCCGCCCCTTCGTCACCTTCGACCTGTTGCGCCGCTATCTGAAGTATCGCGGAAACACCGTGACCTTCGTGCAGAACTTCACCGACGTGGATGACAAGATGATCCGTCGCGCCGCCGAAGAGGGCACGGACATCAAGACCGTTGCCGACAAGTATATCGCGGAATACCGGATCGACGCCGAAGGGCTCGGCATCACGCCTGCAGACGTGCACCCCCGCGCCACCGAAGAGATCGACTCGATCATCAAGATCGTTGAGACCCTGATCGAGCGCGGCTATGCCTACGAGAGTGAGGGTGACGTGTACTTTTCCACCCGCAAGTTTCAAGATTACGGCAAACTCTCCAAGATCGACGTCGACGACCTCGAGAGCGGTGCGCGCATCGAGATCGGCGAGAAGAAGCGCGACCCCTTGGACTTCACCCTTTGGAAGGCGAAGAAAGAGGGCGAGCCCGCTTGGCCCTCACCCTGGGGCGAGGGACGTCCCGGCTGGCACATCGAGTGCTCGGCGATGAGTTCAAAGTACCTCGGGGAACACATTGACATCCACTGCGGCGGCGCGGATCTCGCGTTTCCGCATCACGAAAACGAGATTGCGCAGTCCGAGGCGGCGTTCGGCGCCCCCTTTGCCCGCTTCTGGCTCCACAACGGTTATATCAACGTCGACAGCAAGAAGATGTCGAAATCTCTCGGCAACTTTTTCACCGTGCGCGATGCTGCCGCGACCTACGGCTACGACGCGATCCGCTTTTTCCTCCTGTCTGCGCAGTACAGAAGCCCCGTCAACTTCACGTCCGAGAGTCTGACGCAGGCAAAGAGTGCCTTGACCCGTCTTTACAACTGCGAAGGAAACCTGCGCTTTGCGCTCGAAAATCCTGCGGAAAATGCCGCGGAGTATGAGGTGGAGGAAATGATCTCTCGCCACCGAGCCTCCTTCTGCGAGGCGATGGACGATGACCTCAACACCGCTGACGCCATCGGCGTCCTCTTCGAATACGTCCGCGAGGCAAACGCCGTTCTGGCGAAGAACCCCGCTCCTGCGACGACAAAGACTCTGCTCGATTTCTATCTGGAACTCTCCGGACTTTTGGGCTTCGTTGCCCCGAAGCAAGAGGCGAGTGACGAGGATGCGAAGATCGACGAGCTCGTAGCCGAACGAACCGCTGCGAAGAAGGAGAAGAACTTCGCACGTGCCGACGAGATCCGAAACGAGCTTTCTGCGATGGGTATCGTACTGGAAGATACCGCGCAGGGCACGAAGTGGCACCGCGCGTAAGGGAAGCGATATGAGACAGTTACCGATCAAACGTTTACATAAGGACGCCGTGCTTCCGCGGTATATGAGCGAGGGCGCTGCCGCAATGGACGTCTGTGCCTGCTTGGAGGAGGACTTCGTCCTCGCACCCGGACAGCGTGCGTTGATCTCTACGGGATTTGCGATCGCCGCACCGCAGGGAACGGTTGCTCTGCTCTTTGCGCGAAGCGGTCTGGCGTATAAGTCCGGCATTGCTCTGGCAAATTCCGTCGGCGTCGTCGACTCCGACTATCGCGGCGAGGTGAAAGTCGCCCTTGTCAATCAGTCCGACGTGCCTTTTACCGTGACCCACGGAATGCGCATCGCCCAGCTTGCTCTGATGCCCGTGGAGGTGCTGCCTCCTTTCGAGGTGGAGGATCTGGACGAAACGGCGCGCTCTTCGGGCGGCTTCGGCTCGACGGGGGTCTGACGTGCGACTGGTCTTAGCCTCGAACAGTCCGCGCAGAAAATCTCTTTTGGAAGAGATGGGACTGGAGTTTGAGGTCTGCGGCGCAAACGTCGACGAGACGGTGGAAGGGGACTTGTCCCCGAGCGAACTCGTGCAGATGCTCGCTGCCAGAAAAGCGCGTGCCGTCGCGGATACGCTCGACGACGACGCGATCGTCCTCGGAGCCGATACCGTCGTCAGCTTCGGCGGCGAAGTGTTCGGGAAGCCGCGCGACATGGCACACGCACGCGAGATGCTCCTCACCTTTTCCGACACCACCCACGAGGTCTATACGGGTGTCTGCCTTTGTCAGGGCAAGCGCAGTCTTTCTGCCGCCGTCTGTACGAAGGTCACCTTCGCTCCCGTGAGCGAACGCGAGATCGACACCTACCTTGCCTGCTTTAATCCCTTGGATAAGGCGGGCGCCTACGGCATCCAGGATGCCGGCGGACTGTTTGTCTCCCGCATCGACGGTGACTTTTACAACGTCATCGGACTGCCTCTTTCCATGGTCAACCGATTGCTGAAAACCGCGTTTTCCTGCGATCTGTTTGCATTTGCTAAGCGAGAAGAAAGGAAGTAAAAAACACATGATACCTCACGGCAAGGACTTAAAGATTTTTACGGCGAATTCTCATCCGCGTCTGGCGGCCGCCATTGCGAAGAACCTCGGGCTCTCTCTGGGTGCCTCCACCGTCGGCACCTTCTCTGACGGGGAGATCTCCGTTTCCATGCACGAGACCGTGCGCGGCAGCGACGTGTTTGTCGTCCAGTCCACCTGCGCTCCCGTCAACAACAACCTGATGGAACTTCTCATTATGATCGACGCGCTCAAACGCGCCTCCGCGGGACGCATCACTGCCGTCATCCCGTATTTCGGCTACGCCCGTCAGGATCGCAAGGCGAAGGCCCGTGACCCGATCTCGGCGAAGCTCGTTGCGGATCTCATCGCGAAGGCGGGTGCCCACCGCGTTCTGACGATGGACCTGCACGCGCCGCAGATCCAGGGCTTCTTTGACATCCCCGTGGATCACCTGCTCGGTGCCCCCATCCTTTCTTCCTACTTTATGGAATCCTTTGAAGGAAAGATGGATGACGTCGTCATCGTCTCTCCCGACCTTGGCAGCGTCGGCCGCGCCCGTGCCTTTGCTCAGCGCTGCAACACCACCATCGCTATGATCGACAAGCGTCGCCCCCGTGCGAACGTGTGTGAGGTGTGCAACATCATCGGCGACGTGAAGGGAAAGACCTGCATTCTCGTCGACGACATCGTCGACACCGCCGGCACCATCTGCAACGCCGCGAAGGCCCTGCTGGAGATCGGCGGTGCGAAGGAAGTCTATGCCTGTGCGACCCACCCGATCCTCTCGGGCCCCGCCATCGAGCGCATTCAGGAAACTCCCTTCAAGGAGTTCGTCTTCCTCGATACCATCGAACTGCCCGAGGAGAAGAAACTCCCGAACTTTAAGATCATCTCGGTCGGCCAGGTCTTCGCGGAAGCGATCGAACGCGTCTACGAAGAACTGCCCGTTTCGACCATTTTCAATTCCTGATGCAAGAAACAGCCAAGCGTCTTGTCGCGCTTTGTCGGGAGAGATCCGTTTCGCTCTGTACGGCGGAGAGCTGTACGGGCGGTATGATCGCCCAACGTCTCACCGGTGTCCCCGGTGCTTCCGAGGTCTTCCTCGGCGCGCTGGTCACCTACGACGAGCGGATGAAGGAAACGTGGCTCGGCGTGAGTCCCGAGACCCTGCGCGTGCACGGTGCCGTGAGCGCCGACTGTGCGCGTGAAATGGCACTCGGTGCCCGTCGCGCTTCAGGCGCGGACGTTGCGCTTTCCGTGACGGGATTTGCCGGCCCGGGCGGCGGAACCGAACGAGACCCCGTCGGGACGGTGTATTTCGCCGTCGCGGACAAAGACGGCTGTGAATGTGTGAAAACGCGCTTCTCGGGCGACCGTGAGGCGGTGCGAGAACAGGCGTGCGCACGCGCGCTGGAGCTGTTGCTTTTTGCGGCAGAAAAATGACCCAAAACCGTAAAAGACCGCTTGGACCAACGGACAGGCGGTCTTTCTCGGTAAATCCAAGGAGAAATCAAGATGCAAGATCAAAATCGTCGGGGTGAGATTTCCGTTACCACCGAACACATTTTTCCGATCATCAAGCGCTGGCTTTATTCGGATAAGGACATCTTTTTGCGCGAACTCGTATCCAACGCTTCCGACGCGATCACGAAACTCTGCCGTCTGCGCTCGCTGGGCGAGACCGAGGCGGAGGGTGAGGGCGGCCGCATCGACGTTGTACTGGACGAGAGTGCGGGAACGCTTGTCGTGCGCGACAACGGAATCGGGATGTCCGCCGAGGAGGTAGAACGCTATCTCAACCAGATCGCTCTTTCGGGCGCGCTGGAGTTTATCGAACGCTACGAGGGAGAAGGAGAGACGACCGACGGCATCATCGGTCACTTCGGTCTGGGCTTCTATTCCGCCTTCATGGTCGCCTCGCGCGTCGAGGTCTTGACGAAATCGCACACTTCTGCACCCGCCGTGCTGTGGAGTTGCACGGATGCAGGCGTCTTTGAAATGAAGGAAGCACAGCGCGACGGTTGCGGCACGGACGTCATCCTGTATCTCACCGAGGACGAGCGCGAGTATCTCAAACGCGAAAAATGCGCGGCGATCCTGGAAAAATATTGCTCTTTCCTTGCGTATCCGATCTATCTTTCCACCGATTCCGACGAGGGGGAAGAGGCACCGATCAACGAGACGGAGCCGCTCTGGATGAAGAGTCCTTCGGCAATCACCGATGACGAGTACCGCGAGTTTTACCATAAACTGTTCGGCTACCGCAGTGAGCCTCTTTTTTGGGTGCACTTAAATGCGGATTATCCGCTCAATTTCAAGGGAATTCTGTACTTCCCGAGGCTCAACAACCAGTTCGACTCGATGGAAGGAGAGGTGAAACTCTTCTACAACCGCGTCTTCGTCGCCGACAACATCTCTGAGGTCGTCCCCGAGTATCTGTTGTCGCTCAAAGGCGTCTTGGACTGCCCCGAGCTTCCCCTGAACGTCTCGCGCTCCTTTTTGCAGAACAGCCCCTACGTGGCAAAGCTTTCCGCACACATCGCAAAGAAGGTCGCGGATAAGCTCTCCGAACTTTTCCGCGGTGAGCGCGAGCGCTTTGAGAGCATCACGCTCGATCTTCGCCCCTTCTTGCAGTACGGCGCGATCAAAGACGAAAAGTTCTTTTCCCGCGTCAAGGATCTCATCCTCTTTGAGTGCGTCGACGGCGGCTACGTCAGCGTTTCCGAATACCTCTCGTCTGCCGAGGATCAAAAGATTTACTACACCACCGACAAGACCCGTCAGGCGCAGTACGTCAAACTTTTGACCGACGAGGGGCGTCGCGTGATCCTCTTTGAGAGCGTGATGGATACCCAGTACGCGTCGCTCATCGAGCGAGGTGAGGAAGGCGTGAGTTTCGTGCGCGTCGACAGCGACCCCGAGTCTTTAAAAGAGACCGACGCCGAAACGGATGAAACGCTTGTGAAGCTCTTTTGTGAGATCGCGGGCGAGGGAAGCGTCGTCGAGTGCGTGCGCCTGAAAGACGAGACGACACCGGCGCTCTTCGTCACCGAGGAGAATGCGCGCAGAATGGAAGAGGTGCTTCGGATGTACCGTGCGCGCGGCGGCGAAGAAATGCCCCCGATGCCGAAGCAGGAGAAGTTGCTCTTAAATCTTGCATCCCCCGTGTTTGAAAAGATCAAGGGCAACGGGGAGCGCGCCGAGGTCTTGGCGCGTCAGGTGTACTACACCGCCCTGATCTCTTCGCGTGCACTGACCGCCGAGGAGCTTTCCGCGTTTTTGGAGAACAACCACCGACTGATGAACTTCTGAAAAAACGTGAAATTTTCCCCGGCAAACAACTTGGCAAATTTCCCATTTTGTGTTAAACTGTAGATAGAAATAATCAGAACGGACGAAAGGAGAATCATATGGGTTCCATCGGCGAGGTATTTTCGTTTCTTTGGAGTCAGATCAAGTCCATCACCTGGACGGATGTGATCGACATTCTTCTGGTCGCCGTTTTGCTGTATTACGCGATCACCTTCTTCCGCGACCGACGCGCCGGAAAGCTTGCCGGCGGCGTGGTTCTTCTCGCGCTTGCGCTGATCGTCTCCAACCTTTTGCAGATGCGTGTCATCAGCTTCATTCTGGAGTCGATCGTGTCCGTCGGCGTGCTCGCCCTCATCATCATTTTCCAGCCGGAATTGCGTTCGATTTTGGAAAAGATGGGTCGCGGCTCCTTCTTTGGGCTCGGAAAGCTCGTGGAGTCAAAATCGGGGGAGGATACGAAGAACCTCCTGAAGGAAGTCTGTACTGCCGTCAGTGAACTGGCCGAGACCAAGACGGGTGCCCTGATCGTTTTGGAGCGAAAAACGGGGTTGGGCGATGAGATCCGCACGGGCACCGTGCTCAATGCGGACGTGACCGCCCCCTTGATCCGAAACGTGTTTTTCAACAAAGCGCCGCTGCATGACGGTGCCATGATCCTGCGCGACGGGCGCATCTTTGCCTGCGGCTGCTTTTTGCCGCTCTCGTCCAATCCGGAGGTGGATCGCCGCCTCGGTACGCGTCACCGCGCCGCCCTCGGCGTCTCCGAGATCAGCGACGCCGCAGTCATCGTCGTTTCCGAGGAGACGGGCACGATCTCACTGGCGCGCGACGGTAAACTCAAGCGCGGCTTTGACCGCTATACGCTTGAGAACGAATTGCTCGCGCTGCTAAGGCGCGACGAGGACCAGTCGAAGGACGGCGGTCTTCTCGGCCGTGTGAAGTCGATTTGGAAAAAGAATCCGAAACCCTCTGAGGATGCATCGGAAGAGGTGGAAAAATGAGAGACGCGAACCTGCAAACGAAAAACCGCGCGGTCAACGTGACCATCGTGGTGCTCTCCCTTCTCTTGGCGTTCGGCCTGTGGCTCTACGTCGTTTCGACCGAGAGCCCGACGGGTCAGCGTGTCTTTGAATCCGTCCCCGTGAAGATCAGCGGCACGGACACGCTCTCCGGAACTTACGGCTTCTCCGTTTTGACGGGCTATGACAGCACCGCACAGATCACCCTGCGCGGAAAACAGAGCGCGCTCAATGCGCTCGACGCGGAAGATCTTGCCGCAAAAGTCGATCTTGCAGACATCACGTCGGCAGGTTCGTATGAAAAGAAGATCCAGGTCACGCCTCCTGCAGGGCTGGAAGTGGTCTCCACCTCGCCGAGCACGCTTGTGATCGATGTGGACGTGGAAAAGACGGTCTCCGTCCCCGTGCTGGATCCCGAAGAGACTTATACGCTCGCGGAGGGCGTTCAGTTCAAGCGCACCTATTCCGCCGAGAGTATCTCGGTGCGCGGTCCGCAGACCGTGGTGGATAAGATCCACGGCATCAAATGCTCCGTGGAGCTCGGTGATTTCGTGGAGAACGTCATCAAGACTGTGCCGATCCGTTTCGTGGATGAGGCAGGAAACGAGATCACGGACCGTTATCTCGTCCCCTCGCAGAACACCCTGACGATCACCTATACTTTGTATAAAGAAAAGACCGTTCCTTTGGTCTTGGACGTTTCGACGATCCTGCCTGCTGAGCGCGTGAGCCAGACGGTCAGCCCCTCGCAGATCACCGTGCAGGGTCCGCCTGAGCAGATCGAATCTTTGACGGAGGTTGTGGCAAAGAAGGTCTCCACTGCCGAGATGACGAGCGAATATAGCCGCTTCTTCGGAACGGTGACTCTCCCCGAAGGGCTCACTTCTCCGTCCGGGACGATCCAGTACACCGCGGAGACGAGTCTTTCCGGTGCACTGACGACGCGTCTGAGCCTGGATCTCTCGGGCGACAACGTGGTCGTTACCGAACCGAACGGCTTGAAGTATCAATTTGAATCGGAGACGGTCGGCGTGAACGTGCGTACCCAGTACGACTACTTTTCGAGAGTGGATGCAACCTCGCTTCTTGCCTCTGTGAATCTCTCTTCGTTTACGACCCCCGGAACCTATCCCGTCGAAGTCACCCTTTCGGTGCGTGAGGCAGATCAGAAGATCTGCTACGTCACCGACACCGTGACGGTCAATGTGATCCTCTCGAAATGACGCGCACGGGAATCGTGGAATCGGTGTGTGACGGTCGCGTGAGAGTCGTGCTCGCGGACGCCTCCTGCGACGGGTGTGAGACCCCGTGCGGAGCCTGCAGCCGTAAGACCGCACCGCAAAGAGCCGAGGTGCCGCTCGGCGACCTTGCCGTTTCGGTGGGGGATCGCGTGGAGCTTTCCTGTCCCTCGCATGCCGTGGTGCTCTACAGTATTTTGTTCTTTCTCGTTCCCATCGTGATCGCCATCGGCGTCTGCATCCTGCTCTGGGATGCACTCGGACAGGGGACTGCCGCACTCGTCGGCGCACTCTGTGCACTTGTCTGGTTTTTCGTCGCAGGGCTGTTTTTGTCAAAGAGTGCCGCCGCCAAGAAAAACGACTTCGTTCTCTCGCGCGTTTTGGTGCAATACGAGGACACAAAAAGAACTTGACAAACGATAAAAGGCTGTGTATAATGATATGCACGCAAAAAAGGGATTACTATGCCTGAACGTCAAAATCAGCCGCAAAACGGCGCATTTTTGGATCTGAAAACGCTCTTCTCCCAAAGAGAGAACAAGGTCGGCTTCGACCGAACCTTTCCTTTGACGGACTCCGTCGATTCGGTGGAGCTGTGCGGAGAGGCGCGCGTCTTCGGCACGATCTCGGATTATTCCGGAGTCCTGCAGTTTCAGGCTGAACTCTCTTTGGACTATCAGACGCAGTGTGACCGTTGCCTAAAGCCGATCACGCGTACCCTGAAGGTCAACTTGGACCGCCCGATCACCAAGACTGTCGACGAAGACAGCGAGGAGGAGACGGTTCTGGCCGAGAACGATGTCATCGACCTCGCTCTGCTCTGTTACGAGGGACTGTATGAGCATCTTCCGCTGAAGCATTTGTGCTCCGAGGACTGCAGAGGGCTCTGCCCCTACTGCGGCACGGATTTGAATGAGGCACCTTGCTCCTGCAAGGCACCGCCCGACCCGCGACTTGCGGGCTTAGCTGAGTTTTTCCATGAGTAGCATCTATAAGGAGGTGTAAGAACCAATGGCAGTCCCGAAGAAGAAAACCTCGCATGCGAGAAAGAACTCCCGTCGCGCAAGCGTCTCCAAGCTTGCCGCTCCCACTTTGACCACCTGTGCAAAGTGCGGCGAGAAGATCCTGCCCCACCGCGTCTGTGACAACTGTGGCAGCTATGACGGCAAGGTCGTCATCGCAAAGGAAGACAAGTAATTTGCAAACAAGGCAAAAAAGATATGTCACCGCCGCGAAGAGGCGTCCGGTGAGATATCTTTTTTCGTTTTTTAGGAGAAGTTATGGTTCGCGTTCAATCGGTTGAAAAGGATTCTCTTGCCGCCGTCGCCGGCGTTTTGCCGGGCGACGTGATCACTGCGATCAACGGGCAAGAGGTCATCGA
>JAFQUW010000145.1 GCA_017408325.1 Clostridia bacterium
ACCGAAGGTCAACATCATTTCGAGCGCAGCGAGAACATCGTTTCTCATTTCACGGCACAAATGAACGAGGTTGCGCTTCGCGCAAATGAAGATGCGGCAAGCCGCAAACGATGTGATGCTTCGCATCAATGATGTTGCGCTTTGCGCAAACGGATCTAATTTCACCTGAGGCGGCACGCCGAAGATTTCATCCGAGAATGCGAGGATTTCACCGTGCGTAGCACGATTTCATTAAATATATGAGTTGCAATTCCGTCCTATGTGGACAAAAATCGCTTGCCCACACGGGCAGGCGATTTTTGCTTTTGCCTGCCTTTATTCAAAAAAGCACACCGTTTGCGGTGTGCTTTTTGCGGTTTTTATTCTTCCGCCGAATGGACGTAAGCGCTTGCGTAGGTAAGGCGGACGGTTGCGGTTTTCATCTCCTCGCGTTTGGTGCGGGAGACGTTGGTGAAGATGTCGACGGTGTAACTTTGCCCGGCGGCAAGTTCCGTTACGTACACCGTGTCCTCGTAGGCGAGGCGGTCGCCGTTTTCGTCGACGGCTTCAAAGCAGAGATTATACGACTGGGTGAAATCGGACGTGTTCGTGAGGGTCACGGGGAGAAAACCGCCGTCTTCGTTGACGTATTCGCCGTAGTCGATCTCCAGTGCGAGACGGAGAACGTCTTCCGGTGTTTCGAGGGAGTATCCGTCCCAATACGGATCGTAGGTATAACCTTCGTAACGGTCGTCGTTAAAATCGGGGGCGAAATTCAGAAAGCCAAGCGGGTTATCGACCAGCGACAGGGTGAGCAGAACGGAGAGGACGAGCGCGACAAAACTCAAAACGAGGGCGGTCACACTTTGGGCGACGGAGCGTTTCTTGACCAGACAGATGATGGAAAACACCAGAGCCACGCCGGCGCAGCAGAATGAGAGAACGTGTAAAAGGGGGATCCAGCAAAACACGGCTGCGACAATGCCGAGGGTGAGGGCAACGACACCGAATGGGTGTGCGCGTTTTGCGGGTTTTGGGGGTTCGGGCGGTGGAAAAGTCGGGGGATATCCGGGGTAATTCTGTGAAAAGTTTTGGTTCATGACGGACTCCTTTTTCAAAATGAATCAAGGGAACCTGACAGTGCGAGTGTAGCACGAAACGCGGCGTTTGTCAATTTTTCGCGCTGTCGCTTGCATCGACCGCTCGGTACAGCGGATTGTTTCGTTTTCGGTTCAGCGTGAGGGAGAAAAGGACGAAGAGAAGCAGATTGTGCGCGATCATACAACCCCAGGCACCGACGAGCCCGAAATCGGTAAACGTGAGCGTGAGGGCGGTGCCGACGATACGAACGCCCCACATCCCGACGGTGTTGAAAAGGAAGGGAAGTCTCGTCTCACCGATGCCCAAGAGAAAACCTTCGATGATGATGGAAACGCCGTAAAAGGGCTCTGTGACGGCGATCATTTGCAGCACGGTGGTCGCAAGCGTCCGGACGGAGTCCTCGGCGGAAAAGAGGGCGGAAAGGCTTGGCGCAAACACGAAGAGAAGTGCGCCCGAGGCGAGCATCAAAAGTGTTTCCAAGGGCAAAAACGTGCGCGGCAGTCGGCGCATCGCGTCAAGATCTTTTGCGCCGCATGCGTTTCCGGCGAGGGTGGACGCCGCCGTCTGCATTCCGTAGGCGGGGATGTAAAACGCGCTCTCAACGGTGTTTGCCACGGTGTGCGCGGCGACCGAGACAGGGCCAAACGAGTTGATCATCGCGGCAAAGACGACGTAACCCGCCGAGGTCGCGGCGCGTTGCAACAGGTTCGGCAGCGCGACGCGAAGACAGGGGGCGAGGATCCGTCGGTCGGGACGAAGAGAGAGTCCGCGCGGCGAGAGCGTGGGATGGGAAAAGAGAGCGCGTGCGGTGAGAAGGCCGCCGAGGACAAAGGAGACGGCACTGGCAAGTGCCGCGCCCTCTACGTTGAGATCAAGTCCGAAAAGAGTCACGCTTGTCCCGAAGAGGCTGACGGTGCGCGTCGGATAGATGAACAGGAAGTTGAGGGCGACGTTGGTCGCGTTGACAAGAAACGCGATCTTCATCGGCGTTTTCGTGTCGCCGGCCGAGCGCAGGACGGTGGAGAACACGATGGACGCCGTGCGAAAGAGCATCGGCGTATAGAGGAGGAAGAAGTAGCGCGAGGCGGTGGGGGCTATGGTTTCGTCCACCTGCATCCAGCGCGGGATGACGCTCGAGAGCGAGAGGGTCAGAACCGTCAGAAACACGCCGACGACGAGCGTGACGAAGACGCTCTGCGCGGCGGCGCGGCGCGCGTCCTCGGTGCGTTTTGCGCCGAGTGACTGTGAGATATAGGCAAGAAAACCGATGGAGAGCGCGCTCACGGCGGAGCCGAACAGCCAGTTTAAGGTCGTCGTCGAGCCGACGGCGGCCACGGCGTCCGTCCCGAGGGAGGCGACCATTGCGGTGTCGACGTACTGCACGGCGGTCTGCAGGACCTGCTCCAGCACGGTCGGAAGCGCGAGCGCGACGATGACGCGCAGCATTGCGCGATCGGGGAAGAGCTTTTGCAAGGGCCTCACGCTCCTTTCGTTGAAATTCGAACTATTTTAACAAAAAGTCCCCGAAAAGTCAAAAAAAGAACCGAGCGTGGCTCGGTTCTTTTTTTGACTTGAAAAAATCAGGAAATGCTGTCGAGGTCGATGTCGGCAAGCGCGTCTTCGAGCTCGGAGAACGCATCCTCGAGTTCGCCGAGGTTGGCGCCTTCGCCAAACGCCTCTTCCAGAGCGTTGTTCACGGAAGCTTCGAGCGCGGCGGGGGCGTAGAAGAAGGAGAAGATGCAGACGACGGCGAGGATGATGGCGGCGATCGCCTTGCCCTTGCCGACGGCAACTTTCTTCAGAAGGCCGACCACACCGAAGATCAGGGCGAGCACGCCGAGGATCATGGCGATGATGTGGAAGGCGAGGAGAACCATGCCGGGCGCGAGGATCGCGATGACGCCGAAGACGGCGCCGATGATGCCGAGGACCATACCTGCGGTAGCCATACCGTTCTTCTGGGGAGCGGCGACAGCGGCGGGAGCGGCGGGAGCGACGGGTTCTTGAGGAACCTGATTGAATTGTTCGTTCATGTTTGAAATCCTCCAAATGTAAATTCGTGCAGATCGTGTGTGAAGCACTGTTTGTATTATACGCGAAAAGAGCAAAAACCGTCAAGAGAGAATGGCAAAAAAACGAGGATTTTTTTCAATTTTTCGGGTATCCCACCCGTTTTCCCACCCGTTTTGAAAGACCGGGGGAGAGATTTTCCTTCGGGGAGAGGGTGTTTTTTCGGTCGTGCGGCGAATGGGAGGAAGGAATCCTTTGAAAAAAAGCAAAAAAACCGAAAATATTGTGTGATTTCCTCTTGCTTTTTTCTATATGTAGGGTATAATAAGGGCAACCCAACCAAATAGGAGTGTCTGTTTTATGGATACACAAGTTCGCTTCGGGCTCATCGGCTGCGGCCGCATTTCCTGGAACCACCTCGACGGCATCAAAAACGCGCCGCACGCCAAACTGGTCGCGGTCTGCGACATTGATGCGGCAAAGGCCGAAAAGGCTGCCGAGATAGGCGGTCTTGACAAATACTACACCGACATCGACGAGATGATGAAACACGAGACGCTCGACGTCGTCTGTATCCTCACCCCCAGCGGAATGCATTCGGAGCACGCCATCAAGGTTGCAAATTATAAGGTCAACGTTCTGTGCGAAAAGCCGCTTTGCACCACGCGCGAAAAGATGGAACGGATGATCGAAGCGTGCCACAAGAACGGCGTTAAGCTCGGCGCGATCTATCAGCGACGCACCTTCTCTGCCGCGATCGAAACGAAGAAGGCGGTCGAAGAGGGCCGTCTCGGCAAGATCACCCTTGCCAGCGCGGAACTCAAGTACTACCGCGATCAGGCGTACTACGACAGCGGTGACTGGCGCGGCACGTGGGAACTCGACGGCGGCGGCGCACTGATGAATCAGGGCGTGCACGGCGTCGATATGCTCGACTATATGATGGGCGGCATCGAGAGCGTCTACGCGAAATGCGAGCGCATGGTCTGGCGCACCGAGGTGGAGGACACCGCTGCGGCACTCTTGCAGTTCAAGAACGGTGCCATCGGCGTTCTGCAG
>JAFQUW010000146.1 GCA_017408325.1 Clostridia bacterium
GAAGTTGTGTGCATCGAAACGCTCCCCGATGAGAGCGCAGAACAGATCTCCCTCGCCCAAAGCGCGGGTATCAATGGAAAGGCTTGACACAAAGCGGTCTTCCATCCCCTCCCGAAGCAGAAGCTTTCCGCCGACGGCCTCGGCGATCTCACTCAAACGAAGTCTGATCATAGCTGTCCCTCATGTTTCTCTTCAAAAAACTCTCTGACGATCTTCTTTTCGCTGTACGGGTGTTTTCCCGTTTTGTCGATGACGTATTCTTCATGGCCTTTGCCCGCCAAGAGCACCACGTCCCCTGCCTTCGCGTCCGTCAATGCGCGGCGGATCGCCTCGGTACGGTCGGTGATGACGGCATACAGGTTCGGGCTGTTTTTGCAGCCTTCCAAAATATCGGCAATGATCGCTTCGGGATCCTCCGTGCGCGGATTGTCGCTTGTGACGATGGCACAGTCAGCACCGGCACACGCGATCCTGCCCATGATCGGCCGTTTTTTCGGGTCGCGGTCGCCTCCGCAGCCGAACACGACGAAGATGCGCCCGTGCGGCAGATCGCCGAGGGTCTTCAGGACGTTTTCCAGTGCATCGGGTGTGTGCGCGTAATCGAGGATCACGCTCACGTCCCCCGTATTCGGCAGGCGTTCCACGCGCCCGGGGACGCCGTCCATTGTTGCGATCGCCGAAACGGCAAGCGAGAGGTCGATGCCGCAGAGCTTTGCCGCAGACAGGGCGGCAAGCGAGTTATAGACGGTGAAGTTTCCGGGAATGGGCACCGAGACGTCGTAGCTCTCTTCGCGGAAGGTGAGACGGTAGCGCACGCCGTCGACGGCGGCACAGATCTCGCTTGCCGAAAACGCGGCCTCACCCTCCCCGTAGGTGTAGGTGGGACATTTAGCGGAGGCGAGGAAGTGAACGCTCGCCTCATCGTCGGCGTTGATGAGACCGACGCGGCACATCGAGAAGAGTTTTTCCTTCTCCTTGCGGTATGCCTCCATCGTGCCGTGGTAATCGAGATGGTCCTGCGTAAGATTCGTAAAAATCCCGACGGTAAACGGGATCGTCTCCACGCGTTTTTGCGAAAGCGAGTGGCTCGACACTTCCATGATCAAGGTGTCGCAACCCGCCTCGATCATCTCAGCAAAATAACGGAAAAGGTCCTCCGGTGCAGGTGTGGTCAGAGGGGCGTCGTACTCGCGGTCTCCGACGACGTATTTCGTCGTACCGATGAGTCCCACGCGGTGCCCCGCCGCTTCAAAAACGGCACGCGCCATCATGGACGTCGAGGTCTTTCCGTTGGTGCCGGTGATGCCGATGACGTGGGAAAACTTGTTTTGCGGATTGCCGTAAAAGTTTGCCCAGATGACCGAAAGCGCCGCGCGCGTATCCGCGACGACCACGTGAGGGATGCCCTCGTCCAGTTTCTCTTCACTGACCAAGAGAACGGCTCCCGCATCGAAAACTTCTTTTGCTAAGGTGTGCGTATCAAACTTCGTGCCGCGAATGCAGACGAACAGCGCACCCGAAACCGGCTTTCGCGCGTCGGTGACGACCGAGGTCACGTCCCCGTTCAAGGGGGCAAACGCCTCGAATTCGATTCCCGTGAGCAGTTCTCTTGCCTTCATAAGCACTCCTGTTTTCCAAAATGAGAATGGGTTTCGTTTACCAGCCTTCCTCGTGGCGGAAGGTGACGGCGACAACGGTGCCGCGCGGAACAAGCGCGCCCTCACCGGGGCTCTGGCTGACCGCCTGTGCACCTGCCGCCTGCGTCATAGTGGAGTCGACGATCTCAATGTTGAGTCCGTTGTTGGCGAGCAGTTCCGCCGCAGACGAAGCGGAAAGCCCGATGACGCTCGGGACGGTGACCGTGGCTTCCGGCTCCGTGGTGTCGGTGTAGAGCACCACCTGTCCGCCCGTGGCGAGGTAATCGCCCGCCGCCGGAACCTGAGCACGCACGTTGTAGCCCGTTCCGACGATGCGGAAGGTATAGCCGAGGTCTTTGAGCTTGACGCCCGCGTCGTCCACGTTGTAGCCGCGCAGATTCGGCAGACTGTGTCCGATGGCGTCGACGTCATCGTCGGAATACTGCGCCTCCACACCGAGGTACGGAAGAACTTCCGTCAGGATATCGGAGGCGATCGGAGCGGCGACGGTGCCGCCGTAGAAGCTCTGGTTGACCGTCAGCCCGTCGACCACGACGAGGACGGCGACCTGCGGGTTTTCCACGGGAGCAAAGGCGACGGTGGAGGCGATGTAGAAGGTCTCGCCCGTCTGTGCTTTAATTTCGGTCTTGACGCTCGTTCCCGTCTTTGCGCCGACGGTATAGCCCTGGACGTAGGCGTTTTTCGCGCCGCCGTACTCGACGCCGCCGCGCAGATAGTTGCGCAGGGTCTCACTCGTCTGGGAGGAGATCACCTGGCAACGCGCGGTGGTGTCGTAGGATTCCAGAAGGTTTCCGTCGTCGTCCACGACGCCTTTTAAGACGTGCGGTGTGACCAGATAGCCGCCGTTGACCGCCGCACAGACCGCGGAGAGGTGAGAGACGGGGGTGACTTTGAAGTTCTGGCCGAACGAGGAAACGGCAAGGTCCATGATCGAGAAATTCGGGAAGAAGTAGTTGGTCGCTTCCCCCGTGACGTCGATGCCGCTGCGTGCGGCGTAACCGAAGGCTTCATAATATTTATAAAAGAGGTCGCGGCCGAGTCGGCTCGACACCGTGACGAACACGGGGTTGCAGGAGTTCCACAGACCCTCTTCAAAGGTCTCCGAACCGTGTCCCTCCAGTTTGTGGCAATTGATGCGCTGATCGGTATACGGCACGACGACCGAGCCGGGACAATAGAACTGATCCGAGGTCTTTACTACGCCTTCTTCCAGACACATCGCCGCCGTGATGATCTTGAAGGTACTGCCCGGTTCGTAGATCTCCGCGACGTTCTTATCTTTCCAAAGACCGTAGAGCAGACGTTGCTTTTCCTCCGCCTTTTCTTCCTCCGTACCCTCAAACGCCTCGTAGATCTCCTGCGAAGTCGCGTCGAGCGTATACGGAGAATTCAAGTCAAAGTCGGGCTTGGTGGACATTCCGAGGATCTCGCCGTTGTTGACGTCCATCACGATTCCGCAGACACGGCTGTCGGGGCGGTTTTCTTCAAACGCACTCTGCAGATACTTTTCGAGAATGTGCTGAACCGTCCAGTCGACCGTGAGGAGCAGGTTATCGCCGTCCTTTGCCTCAACATAAGTCTCGTGCTTAAACGACATATCGTCGCCGAGTGCGTTCTGTGCGGTGAGGACCTTTCCGGGGATGCCCTTCAGGCGGTTCTCATAATACGCCTCCACGCCGTAGATACCCGTCTCCTCAGAATTGGTGAAGCCGATGAGATGGCTCGCAAGCGTCCCGTAGGGGTAATAGCGTTTGGTCTGTTCGGCAAAGTGGATGTACTTTGCGTATTCCTTTTTCTCCATCACCTCGCGGATGCGGTCGGTGACTTCCAGTTCCACGCGGTTTTGGATCGTCTCATCCTTGCGATGCTTCTTGGCAAGCTTGGTGAGGATGTCCGCGCGCTCCACGCCGAGGATGGTGGAAAGCTCGTTGGCGATGTCCTCGGCGACGGTGATCGTCTTATTTTCAAAGGCAGCTTCCAGTTTCTGCCGTTTCTCCGCCTTTTTCTTCGAGTCGCTGATGGCGTCGACCTTGTTTTCGATGTACTCGGCGACCGTCATCTCCGGCACGGTATCGGGGGAGACGAAGACGCGCTCCACCGTCGCGGAGACGGCAAGCGTCATCATATTGCGGTCGTAGATGTTGCCGCGCTTGGCGGACAGGGTCGTCTCGGTCGTGTACTGGTCGATGACGCCCGACTGATACTCTTCAAAATGCACGAGCTGAATGTCCGCCAGGCGGTAGATGAGAAACGCCGCAACCAGCAAAAAGGCGACAAACGCCACTTTACACTTGCGGTAAAGGATCAGTTTGCCGACGTTCATATGCTCGTAGCGAGGGTCGTTCATCCGTTTCTCCGTATCTGATTTCGTTAAAACAATCTATGGTGCCGCGCGGCGTTTTATGCCGTCGGCTCTTCCTGTGCCGTACCGTCTTCGGCAGGCTCGTTCTCCTCTTGCGGCTCATCCGCTTCTTCCTCAGGATCGGTCGGCAGGAGCAATTCGATCTCGTCTTCGCCGGAGATGGAGATGTATTCTTTCGTCAGACTGTCTTTGGAGACCATCCCGTACTCTTCCTTGGCGATGCGTTCGATCTCGGTTAAGTCGTACTTGGCGTTGAGTCGCACCTCCAGCGCGTTTCGATCCTCCACGACCGCGGAGATCTCACGCTCCATCTTCGAGATATCCGCTGTCAGTGAGTCCAGTGTGACACGCAGGCTCAAAACGTACATCGCCACGGCGACGATGGCAAGAAACGAGAAGATGATCGCATACGGAAACGGTTTTCGGATGCTGTCGGGGCGCGTCTCCAAAACGTAGTTTTTCGTTTTGATCGTGCGCACGGCGGACAGACGCGTATTCCTCGCACGCGCAAGCGTGTTTACGCGCACGCGCGTATTGGTCGACTCTTGTTCGTCACGCGCGCGGCGCGAGGGCTTTCTCTGTGCCATGCCCCACTTTCTCCTTTCTCTGATCGTTCGGTCTTATCGCTTAATGACCGCGCGCAGCTTCGCACTGCGGGCGCGGGGGTTTTCGTTTAATTCTTTTTCCGACGCCACCACGGGCTTTTTGAACGCGAGATCCACCGTCTGCACGAATCCGCAGGTGCACACGGGAAATTCTCTCGGACAGGTGCAACCGTCGATCATCCGACGAAACGCCTGTTTGACGATGCGGTCTTCCAGCGAGTGAAAGGTGATCACGGCGAGTACTCCGCCGGAATTCAGGGCGTCCACCATCTCAAAGAGCACGTCGGACAAGCCATTCAACTCCCCGTTGACCTCGATGCGAAGTGCCTGAAACGTGCGACGCGCGGGATTCTTGTCCGTGCGGCGGCCGCCGAACGCGGCGCGGATGCACTCGACGAGTTCCATCGTCGTCTCAAAAGGTTTTTCTCCGCGGCGTTCAACGATGCGACGCGCGATTGCTCGGGCGTTGTTCTCCTCCCCGTACTCATAGAGTACGCGGCGAAGATCCGCCTCGGAATAGGTGTTGACGACGTCCGCGGCGGTCATGCCGCTCGAGGACATGCGCATATCCAACGGCGCGTCTTCCTGATACGAAAAACCGCGGCTCTTCTCGTCCAGTTGGTGCGAGGAAACGCCGAGATCCAAAAGGACGCCGTCGACCTTCTGCACCCCGGCCTCTGCGATGAGCGCGGAAAAATTCTTGAAATTCGACTGGAAAAATCGTTTCTCCACCGGAAACGCAGACAACCTCTCCCCTGCCGCCTTCAAGGCGTTGGGGTCGAGGTCGGAGGCAAGCAAGAGTCCCTTTTCACCGAGGCGCCGAGCGATCTCCGAAGAGTGTCCGCCGCCGCCGAGCGTGCCGTCGAAATAGACGCCGCCCTCGCGGACGTTCAAAACGTCGATCGTCTCGTTCAAGAGCACGGAAACGTGGGAGAACGTCAAAACTCTTTCTCCGTCAAGAGGCGGATCATCGCCTCCTCGTCACGCGCAGAAGCCAGCGCTTCGTAAGTCTCTTTGTCCCAGATCTCCGCGTGGTCTCCCACGCCGAGGATCAGCACTTCTTTTTTGAGCCCTGCCCACTCGCGCAGGGCGGGCAACAACAAAACGCGCCCCTGAGCATCCGGCGACGTCTCCTGTGCCGCACTGAACACAAAGCGGCGGACGTCGCGCATCTCGATCTCGGGAAGCGCGAACAGGCGATCGGAAAAGACGCCGAAACTCTCGGCGGAATAGACGTTGATGCAGTGATCGACACCGCGCGAGAGCACGACGTTTGCCGTCAGTTCCTCACGCAGGCGCGCAGGAAGAAACAGACGCCCTTTGGCGTCGAGTGCGTAGGCGTATTCGCCGAGCAGCATAGCGTTCCTCCCGTCACAGTCATTCGGTGGCGCGGTGCACAATTCACCACTTTTCCCCACCACGCTGTTATTATACACAAAAGACAGGAGAATTTCAAGTGTTTTTTAAAGGATTTTCTACTTTTTATGCACGAATTTTGTCGAGGAGACAAAAAAGCGCGATCTCTCGCGCTTTTTTTCACTTTTGTTCCAGCAGACGACCGACCGTTTCCAGAGCGTTTTTCGGCAGGTAAGAAGTGTAATCTTTTTTGTAGTAAAACAACTCTCGCACGAAGGTGGAAGAAACGTGCGAAAACGCCTCTTCCACGTCCAGAAAAACGACCTCCGGTGCACCGAGCGCACGCATCGCGCCGGCAAAGTGGGATTCGTAGTTGTAATCCGTGCTGTCGCGAAGCCCCTTCACGATGCAACTCGCGCCGAGACGGCACGCTGCGTCGGCGATGGTCTCACTGCAGAGTTCGGCACGCACGCGCGAGTCTTTGGAGCAGGCGGCGC
>JAFQUW010000147.1 GCA_017408325.1 Clostridia bacterium
TAGAGATAACAACAATACGGATGTTTTATTACAGGGTAAGAATAATTACTTGATTAAAAAATTAGCAGACACAATTATTTGATTAAAAATCCTCGGTTTTCCACCAGTTCTTTTTTGTGTCTGTGTATGCGGGGGAGAAGCTGTTTCCTATTGCGCGCCGTGGGGCGGATATGTTATAATCAAAATAAGATATATTCTTCAAAAAATCAATTAGGAGGCCGATGATGAAAGAAAGTGAAATGAAGTTTCAGATCATCAATGACGAGGGGGAAGCAGTCAACTGCGAGGTGCTGTTTACCTATGAACACGACGAAACGCACAAGAATTACATCGTTTACACCGACGACACCCTCGACGAGAACGGCAACACGAAGATCTACGCATCCATTTACGATCCGAATCAGGAGATCCGCGAGCTGCAGCCCATTGAAACGGACGAGGAATGGGATATGATCGAGGGGGTCATCGGTGAGGTTCTTGAGATGGTAAACGGTGAGAACGACTGAACTGTTTTGAAAACAAGTCCAACACATTTTTTTGCAGTACACGGAGGAAAGCGAATGGATCGGTTTCCATTTGGCGAGCTTGAAGCCGTCAAACGGATTCTTCACAATGCGAAACACGCGGTGTTTTTCGGCGGTGCGGGAGTGTCGACGGAGAGTGGAATCCCGGATTTTCGCGGAAACGGCGGGCTTTATGAGTCCGAAGAGGAGTCCAACGAGTATTACCTCAGTCGGGAGTGCTTGACGCGCGAGCCGGAGAAGTTCTACCGCTTTTTCCGAAAGAATATGATGTTTCCGTCCGCGCGTCCAAACGGGGCTCATCTCGCGCTGGCAAATTTGGAAAAACGCGGGATCATCCATGCGGTGATCACACAAAACGTCGATGCGTTGCACCAGGCGGCGGGGAGTCGGCGCGTCATTGAGCTGCACGGGACTGCCGGGCGATACATCTGTACGGGCTGCCGAAGAGAGTACGACGCAGCTGAGGTCGACCACCTACAGCCGATCCCGCTGTGCGGGGATTGCTCCGCGCCCGTTCGGCCGGACGTCACCCTGTACGGGGAGCCGCTGGATGGATTCAACTATGCCGACGCCCTCTCGGAAGTGAAGAAGGCGGACGTTTTGCTCGTGGGCGGTACATCGCTCGTCGTGCATCCCGCCGCGTCGTTGCTTGACGCTTTCTCGGGCGAGCATCTCATCATCGTAAACCTTTCGCCGACGCCGTATGACGCTTTGGCCTCCCACGTGATCCGAGAGTCTCTTTCGAGCGCGCTGGGGCGGCTTGCCGAAGAATGATTGTGCAGTGAAACGTGTGCTCGTGATCGGCTGTCCCGGAAGCGGAAAGAGCACGTTTTCGCGCCGATTGGCGCAGAAAACGGGGCTCGAGCTGTTTCATTTGGACTTGCTTTATTGGCGTGCGGATCGCACCACCGTCTGCCGCGAGGACTTTGACGCGCGACTGGACGACGTTTTGTCCCGTGAGTCCTGGATCATCGACGGGGATTATCCGCGAACGCTCGAAAGGCGGCTTGCGGCCTGCGACACGGTCTTTTTCTTGGATTATCCCGCCGAAATCTGTCTTGCCGGAATCGAGGAGAGACGCGGCACGCCGCGGGAGGATCTCCCGTGGACGGAGGTCGAAGGCGAGGCGGACGAGGAGCTTTTGGACGTTGTGCGAAGCTATGCTCACGCGCGCAGGCCGCGGGTGCTCGCACTCCTTTCGGGGCAGCGGGGAACGTGCGTTTATCGTTTCACCGAGCGCGCCGAGGCAGATTCCTTTCTCGCCGCCTTCGGCGAAGAAAATTGACGAAAAATCGCCGCGACTGTTTCAGCGTCTGCGGCGGGCAGGAGAAACCGATGAAACGGTCAACGAAAATCATCCTAACGGTCGTGTCCCTCGTCCTGTTTATGACGTTGCTTCCGTTTGCGGCGGTGACGTTTGCGCGCGATTGGGCGGTGACCGGACTGTGGTTTTTCGCCTTCTTTTTGGTCTATCCTCTGTTATCGGTCGCGCTGGGCATTCTGGCAGGGACGGAACTCGGCAAGCTGTGGTGGATCCCGCTTTTGACCGCTGCAGCGTTTCCGTTTTTGTTCGGCGTTGCCGTCGGAGCCGTGGTGTGGGATCTCTTCGTCTATTCGGCGATCTATCTTGCGCTCGGCGTCTTTTCGGCACTTGCGACTCATTGTCTCAAGCAGTTCGCCTCGACACGGAAAAACCGAGCGCGAGCAAAAACCGACTGTAAGACAGACGAAAGGAAAACGAAATGATCCGACGGGATGAGGGAAAAAACGGTACGGTGATCGTTCCGATCTTCCATTGGTTTTTGTGCTTCTTTTGCCTCTTTGTCGGTGTTTTGTTATGGTTTTTGATCCTGCAGCCGATCCCGTGGGAGGAGCTCGGTCTGCCTGCGCCGCTTGCGTTTGTGCTCGCGGCTGTTTGGGCGACGCTTGCATTTGGGGTTGCTCTTTGGCAGATCGTGTGTTCACCGCGGAAGATCACCGTGACAAACGAGGGTATCTCGGCGCACTTTTTCTTTTTTACTCGGCGCCTTTTGTGGCACGAGGTGCAAGATTGGGGACTCTCGTATTCCGGCACAACGGGCTGGTTTTGCGATATGGCGGTGCTGTATTTTTCCCAAACGCCCCTTCTCCAAAAGAACGCACGAGAAAAGAAACTTTTTCGATGCAAATTCAAGGCACATCTTTTCGGCGCAGACTACACCCGCGCGAAAACCGAGGTGCTCGCCGTTTTCCGGGACGCCACCGGTGCCTCACCCTTCATCGGAGAAGAATGAGGCGTGTTCCCACCCCCGCGCTCTTGCGTGGGGAGTTTGGTTGTGGTATAATGGGGTCGAAAAAAGGAGGGGTGAATGTGGAGAGTTTGTTTGAATTGCGCTACGTATTGACGCCCGAGACCTACCGCGACTTTTTCCGTTGGGGATACTTTTACCGCCCGGCGAGTCTTGCGCTGAACATTTTCTGCATCATCTTCTTTTTGTTTGAACTGATTTTGTTGGTGCTCGGGCAGGGGTATAACTTGTTTTATATGCTGTTCTTTTTGCTCGTGCCCGTTCTACGTGTATTCGGATATTACCGCGCGTTGCGCCTGATGGGAAAGCGTCTTTTGGAGATCAACCAAGAACCGCCGATCAGCGAGATCCTCCTGTATTCGGATCACCTCCTTGACCGCGACAACCGCGGATCAAATTGCGAAGAGAAATATTTGGAGTATCAAAACATCAAGTGCGTCTACGAGTTGCGTCGGACGATCTTGATTTTGACGAATGCCAAACTGGTGTTTATTCTCCCCAAAGACGCCTTCGTCAAAGGGGACGCGGAGGGCTTGGTGCAGTATTTTCTTTCTCGCGGGATTCGGGTCTTGACCTATTAAAGATCGGAGAAAAATATGCAGTCAAAAAAACGAAAAATGATCGCGCCGATCGTGGTGACGGTGCTGCTCGTGTTGTATTTTGCTTTCTATTTCGGGTTGTTGGTCTTTTTGCTGCCCGGATTTTGGAAGATCGCGCTCGGTGTTGCCCCGCTTTTGCTCGCGGCGGTGATGATCGGCGTCTGTGTACAGCGAATTCATGAAATCAAAAAAGGAGAAGAAGATGATCTTAGTCAATACTGATTTTATCACCGGAAAAGAACTGGAGACCCTGTCGCTCGTCAAGGGCAGCACCATCCAGTCAAAGCACATCGGAAAAGACATCGCCCAGAGCTTTAAAACGCTCGTCGGCGGGGAACTGACCGCCTACAACGAGATGATGAATGAGGCGAGGGCACTTGCCACCAAACGTATGGTCGCGGAGGCTGAGGCGCTCGGCGCGGATGCAGTCGTCAACGTTCGCTACGCTTCTTCCGCCGTGATGCAGGGAGCGGCCGAGGTCATCGTCTACGGCACGGCCGTTCGCTTTTTGAACAAGTGACACCGAAAAAACTGCGGTTGATCGGGGTCCTTCTGCTTTCGCTCGCGGTTCTTTCTCTTGCGATTTCTGCCGTCGTTTTGTACGGTCGCACCCGCGCAGTCGACAACGTATTCGACGAGATCTGCGAGGAGATCGAGTGCGCGAGACGCGGAGAGGATTCCGTTTTGGTGCGCGAGGGAGAGACGGAGGTCAACACGATTTTGGCTCTTACGCACCGCGAATTTGACTTCATTCGCGTAGAGAAATTGAATATTACCATCGGCGGAGATCGGGACAAGCTTCAGTTTTTCTTTCATCCTCAAGACATCTGTTACGAGTACGACCGCGCGACGAAAACGCTGACAGTCTCGCGCTGGGGTGAGTGTGACGCGTCGCGCTCGATACTTCGAGAGTGGTTTTTGCCGCTGTATTTTCAGTGGTGTTCGGAGGGCGAGGGGAGTGCGTTCTCCCTCGACGACCTCGGAATATTTGAAGTTGAGTACCATAGGTGAGCAGCAAAAAGGAAAAAGGACATGAGTACGCGCATCTTGTTTCAGGGTGATTCGATCACCGACGCGGGAAGAAACCGCGAGGACTTTTTCGGAATGGGCGTCGGGTATCCGAATCTGGTCAAGGCGACGCTCGGCACCGAAAAACCGGGGGCGTATGAATTTTTGAACCGCGGAGTGTCGGGGAACCGAATCGTCGACCTCTACGCGAGAATCAAGCTGGATTTTTTGAATTTGAAGCCTGACGTTGCCTCGATCTACGTCGGCGTCAACGACGTCTGGCACGAGCTCTCGCGCCAAAACGGAGTTTCGACCGAGAAATTTGAACGCATTTATCGGATGATGCTTGCGGAGATCTTTGAAGAATTGCCCGATCTGAAGCTGATCCTCATCGCGCCCTTCGTCCTGTTCGGAACGGCGACGACGGGCACTGAGGATCTGCCCGACCGATACGAGCGCTTCCGCGCCGACGTCGCCGAAAAGGCCGCCGTCACCGAGAAGATCGCGGCGGAGTTCGATTTGCCGTGTATCCGCCTGCAACCCATATTCGATGCCGCCTGCGAAAGTGCGCCCTCGGACTATTGGACCGTCGACGGGGTACATCCCACCGTCTGCGGACACGAGCTTATCCGTCGCGCGTGGCTGGACGCGTATCGGACACTTTGATTATTTTACATTTTACATCGATCAACGGGAGGAATCTATGAATCGAATTTACGAACAACAAGCGGCAAACTCTCGCCGGGCGACGCTTTCCACGCGTTACAACAGCGCGGTGGGCAATCTGTTGCTTGTCGTGGTTTTCACGGTTGTGAACCTTGTGCTTTTGCTCGTGCAGTCCGGCACGTATTTCCTGTTTTCCGCGTTTGTGCCGTACTTTTTGACGACGGAGGGAATGCTTCTCACCGGCCGTTTTTCCGAGGAGTTTCTCGGAGAGGAACTGTGGATGCCGGCGGTGATGGGCGACGGCTTCTTCTGGGCGATGCTTGTCGCGTCCGCGGTCATCGTGGTGCTGTATCTGGTCAGTTTCCTGCTTGCCAAAAAGCAAAAGATCGGCTGGCTGATCTTTGCACTCGTCTTTTTTGCCCTCGATACGCTGGCGATGCTTGCCCTCGGCGGCCTGGAGGCGGATATGCTTATCGACGTCGCCTTCCACGCTTGGGTGATCGTTTCGCTTTCCATGGGGATCCACGCGCATTTCGCACTGAAAAAATTGCCGCCCGAGGTCGTGACGCCTCCGACCTTTGACCCTGCAACACAGACTCAGCCGACGCCTCCGAGTTACACCCCTGCAACACAGGCTCAGCCGATGGCAGATACCCCCGCGCTTCGCCGCGCGGACATCGACGTCAAAGCACGCACCCTCGTCTCGGCAGAGATCCCGGGTTATCGCATTGAGTTTCGTCGCGTGAAGAAGACCAACGAGCTGGTCGTCAACGGCATCGTTTACGCCGAGTACGTCGCGGCGATCGAACGTAGCCATGAGTTGTACGCCTTTGTCGGCGGACACCACATTCTTGCAAATTACAACGGAGTTTCCGCTTGCACCCTCGTTGTGGACGGACAAAAGATCGCAACGAAGATCCGTTGGATCTGACTTTCGAAAACCTCCAAACGGCACCGCTTCTGCGGTGCCGCTTTTTGTATCCGAAAACCACGCGATAGTCGCGTGGTTCAAAAAAGGTTAACCGATGAGAAAATCCTCCGATTGTGTTAAGATGAAGGTGACCTGCCAGTCACAGACAAAACAACAATCGGAGGATTCAGTCAATGAAAAAA
>JAFQUW010000148.1 GCA_017408325.1 Clostridia bacterium
CCCTCGGCGACCTTCGCCCCGGTGAGATCCGCGAACTCGACGGACGCGAGATCCGTCACATTAAATCTTTTTGAGGTAAGCCATGATCAAAGCAACGCCCGTGCGCGACATCGAGGACCGCAATTCCCTCCTTGAGAGCATCGGCCTTGAGCCGCTTGAGCGCGAATGTCTCATCACCGTCACGGAAGAAAAACAGCTGCACGCCTTCTACCTCTTCGTTTTCTGCCCCGAAGGAGGCCGCGTCACGCGCGTCATCTCCTTCCCCGGTGCCTCCACGGTCGCCCTTGATCTCGGTCTGCGCGCCGTGGTCAACTTTCTCGACCGCGCCGGCGGAAAGACTGCTTTTTTTGAACCGCCAACCGACGTGATGCGCGCCATTGCAAAATCCATCGGCTTCCTTCCCGTCGAAGGAAAGGCAAACGAAATGGCACTCGACATCAAGAAATTCTTTGAACACCCTTGTCAGGGGCATTGAATTAAAAAAGAGGCACGCAACGCGTGCCTCTTTTTTAGTTCTCGCATTATTTTCGCTCGTAGATGCAGAAGGTATAGGTGACGTCTCCGTCCCGTTGCGGCTCGCTTCGGGAAACGAGAGTGAAGCCGTCGAGCGGCGGGAAGAAAGTGTCTGCGTCCCAGGAGGCGTCGATCTCGGTGATGAGCGCTTTGTCGCAGTACGGCAAGAAGGTCTGATAGACCATGCCGCCGCCCATCACGGCAACGTCGTCGGTCGGGAGATCTTTGACCAGTTCCAACACTTCCTCGACGGTATGACAAACCTCTGCGCCTTCGACGACGACGTCGGGCAGGTGACACAAAACGATGTTTCTACGGTTGGGCAAAGGGCGGGATTTCGGCAAGGAAAGAAGGGTGTTATAGCCCATAATGACGGTCTTTCCCGCCGTCTTTTCTTTGAAATACTTCAGGTCACCGGGCAGATGGGCCAAGAGTTCGCCCGACTTGCCGATGCCTCGATTTTGATCAGTTGCAACGATACAAAACATTATTCAGCCACCGGAATCTTAAAATCAAACGGATGGGGATCGTACCCTTCCAAGGTGTAGTCGTCCACGGTAAATTTGTAGAAGTCGTCCACGTCCTCGCGGATGGAAAACTTCGGCGCCGCCTTCGGTTCTCTCTTCAAGAGTTCTTCCACCAGCGGAATGTGACGGTCGTAGATGTGCGCGTCAGCGATGACGTGCACGAGTTCGCCGACTTTCAGACCGGAAACCTTTGCAAACAGGTGTACGAGCACGGCGTACTGACAGACGTTCCAGTTGTTCGCCGTGAGCATATCCTGACTTCTCTGATTCAAAATGGCGTTCAAGGTGTCGCCACCGGTCACGTTGAAGGTCATCATATACGCGCAGGGGTACAGATGCATCTCGGAGAGATCGGAGTGGTTGTAAAGGTTCGTGATGATACGGCGGCTCGCGGGGTTGTGCTTCAAATCATAGAGCACGCGGTCCACCTGATCCATATCTCCCTCTCGGTAGTGGTGTTTCACGCCGAGCTGATAACCGTACGCCTTTCCGATGGAGCCCGACTCGTCCGCCCACTGATCCCAGACGTGCGCGTCGAGGTCGCGGATGTTATTGGACTTCTTCTGCCAGATCCAAAGCAGTTCCTTCACCGCAGTTTTGATATAGGTACGGCGAATGGTGAGGATCGGAAACTCCTCGGCGAGGTTGTAGCGATTGACGATGCAAAAGCTCTTTTTCGTATGTGCCGGGACACCGTCCTCCCACTTCGGGCGAACATCCATTCCCTCGTCGGAAAAGCCGTGCTCTAAGATCTGTCGGCAATTTTCTTGGAAAATCAAATCTGCTCTGCTCATAACGTCCTCACAGTTGTTTTGGATTGTCACCATTATAACACAAAATTTTCACTTTGTAAAATATGTTTTCACTACCAAAGTGAAAAAAAGTATGCTATAATGATCACAAAGCAAAAAACAAAGGAGTAACCATGATTTTTTCCGAGAAACCCATCTTCATCCTCTGCGGACACTACGGCGTCGGTAAGACCAACGTTTCCGTGGAATTTGCCAAACAGTTAAACGAGCAGCGCGATCACGTGATGCTCCTCGACTTCGACATCGTCAACCCCTATTTTCGCTCTGCGGACAACGCGCGAGAGCTGACGGAATGCGAAATCGAGGTCATTCTCCCCGATTATGCCAACACGAACGTTGACCTCCCCACCCTTCCGCCGCAGGTCTCCCGAGTGTTTGAGACCGAATGTACGGCCGTTTTCGACGTCGGCGGCGACGATTCCGGCGCAACGGCACTCGGCACCTATCGCAGTCGCATCCAAAACCGCGGTTACGAGCTTTACATCGTCATCAACGCCTGCCGCCCCTATATCCGCGAGACCGAGGACGCCCTCCGCATGATCCGCGACATTGAAGCAAGCTCCGGGCTCAAGGCGTCGGGCATCATCAACAACACCAACCTCGGTGACGAGACGGATGTCGCCATTGTACGAGACGGATTCTCCTATGCAGAGCGCATCTGTATTGCATCGGAACTGCCGCTGATCGCAACCACCTGTTTTGCCGAAATTGCCGCCGAATTAACCGAAGAAGAACTCGAAAAGCACAAGATTTTGGAAATCGGTGACGCAACGCGCAAAATTTTCTGAAAAAACCGTCTGAACAGGGCGAAAAAACTTGAAAAACCGACAATTTGGTGCTATAATGTACTTTATCAAATTTTGAGCAAAAGAAAGGAAACGGTATGAACCGAGTCACGTTTAATGTGGACCTTTGCAAAGGTTGCGGACTGTGTGTCACAGCCTGCCCGAAGAAGATCCTGGAATTGGATCCGGAAGCTCTGAACAAGAAGGGTTATCACCCTGCCAGAATTACGAATCAGGACGCCTGCATCGCCTGTGCGATGTGCGCGACGATGTGCCCCGATGTGGTCATCACCGTCGAAAAGGACGTCTAAAGGAGGACCCTATGGCTAAATCTCTTATGAAGGGCAACGAAGTCATTGCCGAAGCCGCCATCCGTGCCGGCTGTCGCCTCTACTTCGGCTACCCCATCACCCCTCAAACCGAAATTTCCGAGACGCTTGCCAAGCGTATGCCCAAGGTTGACGGTCTCTGCCTGCAGGCGGAGAGCGAAATCGCCGCCGTTAACATGGTGCTTGGCGCAGCGTCCACCGGTGCGCGCGTGCTCACCTCTTCCTCCTCTCCCGGACTCAGTCTGAAGAGCGAGGGGATCTCTTACCTCGTCGGCAGTGACCTCCCCTGTGTCATCGTCAACGTCCAGCGCGGCGGTCCCGGACTCGGCGGTATTCAGCCCTCCCAGGCAGACTACTACCAAGCCACCCGTGCCATGGGTCACGGCGACATGCATCTCATCGTCCTCGCTCCTGCTTCCGTTCAGGAGATCGGCGATATGACGCAAGAGGCGTTTGATCTTGCCGATCAGTACCGCACCCCCGTCATGATCCTCTCCGACGGCGCGATGGGACAGATGATGGAGCCCGTTGATTTTGAAGGTCACACTCCGCGCGAGCTGCCTGAAAAAGACTGGGCTGCCTGCGGCACCGAAGGCAAACGCCGTCACAACATCGTCAACTCCCTCTACATCGAGCCTGACGTGCTCGAAAAGATCGTCAAAGAACGCTTTGAGCGTTACGACGCGATCGCCGAAAACGAAGTGCGCTACGAAGACTACCTCACCGATGACGCCGACATCGTCCTCGTTGCCTACGGCATTACCGCACGCATTGCAAAGAGTGCCGTCAATGCCTGCCGCAAGGCCGGCATCAAGGCCGGTCTGATGCGTCCGATCACTCTGTGGCCCTTCCCCGAAAAGCACCTCGCAGAGCTCGCTGAAAAGACCCGTGCGTTCTTGACCGTGGAGCTCTCCATGGGTCAGATGGTCGACGACGTTCGTCTCGCCGTGGAGCACCGCGTTCCCGTTCACTTCTACGGACGCACCGGCGGTATGATGCCCTCCGTTGACGAGGTCGCCGCCGAAATCACCAAAATCTACGAATCTATGAAAAAGGAGGCCTGAACATGATCGTGTTTGAAAAGCCTCATGCCTTAACGGACACCCCCTTCCACTACTGCCCCGGCTGTACGCACGGCATCGTGCACCGCCTCGTGGCAGAAGCCATTGATGAGATGGGCATCGAAGGCCAGACCATCGGTGTCGCACCCGTCGGCTGCTCCGTCTTTTCTTACAACTATTTCAACTGTGACATGATCGAAGCGCCCCACGGACGAGCCCCCGCCGTTGCAACGGGCGTCAAACGCGCCCGTCCAGACCGCTTCGTCTTCACCTATCAGGGCGACGGCGACCTCGCCGCCATCGGCACTGCCGAGACGGTTCACGTCGGCGCGCGCGGTGAAAACATCACCATCATCTTCATCAACAACGCGATCTACGGTATGACCGGCGGCCAGATGGCTCCGACCACCCTGCCCGGTCAGGTCGCCACCACGACCCCCTACGGCCGCGATCCCAAGATCCACGGCAACCCCGTTCGCGTCTGTGAAATGCTTTCCACTCTTTCCGGAACGGCTTACGCCGAGCGTGTTTCCATGGACTCCGTGGCACACATCAAGCAAGCGAAGCGCGCCATCCGAAAGGCATTTGAAGTGCAGAAGGCCGGTCTCGGTCTCTCCATCGTCGAGGTGCTCTCTACCTGTCCGACGAACTGGGGCAAAACGCCGCAAGAGGCGCTGGAATGGCTCAAGACCGACATGATCCCCTACTATCCGCTCGGCGTGTACAAAGACGTGACGGCAAAGGAGGCAGAATAATGGTTTCCATCCTTCTCTCCGGTTTCGGCGGTCAGGGTATCCTGTTTGCCGGTAAACAGCTTGCCAACGCCGGTATGCTTGCCGGCAAGGAAGTCACCTGGCTTCCCTCCTACGGTCCCGAAATGCGCGGCGGCACCGCCAACTGCTCGGTCATCATCTCCGATGACCCCATCGGCAGTCCCCTCGTGAACACGCCCGACCTGCTTGTTGCGATGAATCTTCCTTCCTTTGAGAAGTTTGAACCGCGCATCGCAAAGGGCGGCACGCTCCTTTGCGACTCCTCACTGGTCAGCGCAAAGAGCACTCGCACCGACATTGACTGCCGTTACATTCCTGCGACCGCCCTCGCGGATGAGCACGGACTGCGCGGAATGGCAAACGTCATCATGCTCGGTTATTTCCTCTCGTTCAACAACCTCTTTGACTTCGACTTCTTCCTCGACGCAATGTGCGCGAAGATCCCTGCATCGAAGGCGGCGCTTATTGAGGCAAACAAAAAAGCGTTGAAGCTCGGTTACGAATACAAGGGTTGATATGAAATCACGCCGTTCTCTTGCGCTCACCGCGGCCCTGGCGCTCTCCAAGCGCGCCGAGCGAAGCGGCTCGGTCTGTGCGGTTATCGCTGCCGCCGGGAATTCCGTCCGTTTCG
>JAFQUW010000149.1 GCA_017408325.1 Clostridia bacterium
CTCCTTCGGCACCGTGACCGTTTGGCTCAGGTCGGCATTTTCCAGTACGATCAGAGCCGTCATGATCTTCGTTGTGCTTGCCATCGGAAGGGGAGTCTCTGCGTTCTTTTCGTAGAGGATCTCACCGTCCGCGGCGTCGATCAGGATCGCGCTTTCGGCGCTTGTGTTCGGGGCGGCGCAGGCGTGGGGAGTGAGTGTCAAAAAGACACAGACAGTCAGGAGCAAAGCGAATAGGCGTTTCATAAACTCTCCGTTTTTATAGTTTTGAAACAGTTTATGAAATGCGATTAAAACTTATGAGGTTACCCCTCGACTTCTTCGACTTCCTTTTTGTCCTTCTTGAACATCGCCTTGAGCTTTTCAATCATCGCGGGCGCGCGGTCGATGAGCTCGTTGACGGTTCCGACAATGCCGTCTGCGGTCGGTTGATTGATGTTGACGAGGCGAACGTCATCGCCGCGCACCACCAAAAAAGCAATCGGCTGGATGGTCATTCCGGCACCGCTTGCGCCGCCGAAATGAGTGACTTCCGTCTTCTTTCCGTCGTAATCGACACCACCGGATGTGAAACCAAGGGCGACCTTGGAGACGGGGATGACAACACCGCCGCCGTCTAGGGGGATCGGCTTGCCGATGACGTTGTCGACGTCGATGACCTGTTTCAAGTTTTCAAGCGAGGAGGAAATGATGTCTTTCAACGGGATCTGGTTCATTTTTTGGTTCCTTTCTGTTTAGCTTGAGCGTCTTTTTTTGAGGGTGCGGCAGGTGCCGTTTCGTTCAGTTCCTGAAGGAACGCCAAACGGGCCTTTGCAGCCGTAGTGAGAATAAAGAGCGGTTTTATCAACAGTACAAAACGAAAATCCGCCTGCATTTTGGTACCGTCGTAGTCACAAAGAAGTACAATTTCACGGGAATTGGCGCGGAAATTGCAGGTTTTTTCACAGATTGCAAATACAGAAGACAGCAGCGATCCAAGCGTTCCGTAGCGCAGTGCAGTCGTTGCGGCGTCCTCGGATGCGACCGTGATCTTCAGTCGTTTTACACGGATCTTTAAGTGTTTTTTCAGTTCGGTTGCCGTGGCTTTGACAGCTCGGAGCACCGCGCAGACAAAGGAGTAAAGATCGCGGATCTTTTGAACTTTGTCTTCTGGCTTTTTTTCTTTCTTTTCATCGGGCTTCTCCTCTTCGCCCTTTTCATCGTCGCCGCCTTGTGAACCGGCGATGATTTTGGACAGGTCGATCGGGATGCCGAGAAAGCGCGTCGTCAGTTTCAGTCCGTCTCGGTATTCGATGCAGATGTAAATGTCAAAACAGAGAAGGAGTAAAAGAAGCGCGATCAGTCCCAAGAGGACGTAGAGGAAGATCATCCCTCAAGTGCCTCGTCAAGCACCAATTGCAGGTGCTCCTCAAGCGAGGGTAATTCCTCGACGGAGGCAAGTCCGAACGAACGCAGAAATGCAGGCGTCGTGCGGTAGAGGATGGGGCGTCCGGGGGCGTCCAGTCTGCCGCATTCTTCGACGAGCTCGCGTTGCAACAGACCGTTCAAGATCGAGGAACAGTCCACGCCGCGCACCTTTTCGATGTAGCCGCGCGTGGTCGGTTGTTGATAGGCAATGATGGACAGCGTCTCGAGCGCCGCGCGTGACAGAGGAATGTTGCGCTTGATCTCAAGGTACTTCGTGACGTAATCTGCGTATTCACCCTTTGTGCACAGACCGGCGGCTTCCGCGGTCAGATAGACTTCAAAGGCGCGCGTGGATGCGGCAAGATCGTCTTTTAACTCCTGTGCTAAAAGGAGTGCATCCTGTTCATTGACGTCGAGGATCTCAGCGAGTCGCTCGAAGGTGACGGGATCGCCGGCGGAAAACAGGACCGCTTCCAATGCTCCGAGGAGCATTGCGTGATTTTCTTGATAGTTGACACTGCGTTCCATGACTTATCCTTTCGCTTTCGGCGTTTTGACGAGACTTAAGATGTAATCGTTTCCGACGTGGCGGAATTTGATGCGGCCGCTGGAGGTCAGCGAGAGTGCCGCAAGAAAGGTTGCAACGACGTCACTGCGCGAGGGCGCGGGACGAAGCAGGGCGTGTAAGGAGACGGCGTTGCCGCGTTCAAACGCTTTTGAGAGTCTGCGCAGAAGGAAAATGACTTTTTCTTCCACGGGCACGACACGACCGGAAAAGATTCCCGAGACGTCTTGTTTCTTTTTCTTTTCCTTCGCTTCGCGAAGGGCAATGCGCAAAGAGGAAATTGCCTCTCTCAGTTCTTCTGCGCTCATGTCGGGGGTTTCGCGTGTCAGGCGGTATGGCTGTGCCTTTGGCGGAAAACGGTAGATGTTTTCCATGCGCTCTTCCAGGAAGATGGCGGCGGCGCGTACTTTGGAGTATTCAATGAGTGCCTGCACGAGTTCGGCACGCGGGTCTTCTTCGCTGTCTTCCTTGGGGAGGAGCATCTTGGTTTTGATGTAGAGGAGTTCGCAGGCCATGACCAAGAACGAACTTTCGATCTCGGTGTTCTTTTCCTGCATCGCCTCGATGTGATCGAGATACTGTTCCAGGATCTTTGCGATCGGGATGTCGTAGATGTTGATCTTCTGCTTGGTGATGAGGGTCAGGAGAAGCTCGAGCGGTCCTTCGAAGACTTCAAGAGAGAACTTCAGTTCGGTGGTGTCAACAGAGGAACGGATCATCAGGCGATACCTCCGCTGAATATGGTTTCCCAAAGGCTCATAAAGTTTGTCACAATGAAATTCTGGACGGGAGACAGCACGAGGGAGAAGAAGTCCAAAAACCACAACTGCGGGACGCGATCCGCCACCAGGCTAGCCAAAATGAGTCCGAGCAGAATGTAGTAACTGGCTTTTTCGAGTCTGCGAGCCTTCCAGTAGAATTTTCCCGGTAAGCAGGCAAGCACGACGTGTGAGCCGTCCAGCGGCGGCAAGGGGATGAGATTGAACAGACACAGACCGACGTTGATGTAACAGAAGTACATCAAAAGATAGTAAATTGCATCGGCGAGTCCAATGAGAAAAGCGGAGCCGATCGCCATTGCCGGATACAGATATATAAGGTACAAAAACCACAACAAGGATCCGACGAAAGCAAGAAGCAAATTGGAGATCGGACCGGCAAGCGCGACGAGCGCCATATCACGGCGCGGATGATTGAAATTGCGCGGATTGACTTGAACGGGACGCGCGGCACCGAAACCGATGAGCATCAGAGAAATGAAACCGATCGGATCGATGTGGC
>JAFQUW010000150.1 GCA_017408325.1 Clostridia bacterium
TATCTTATCGTTTTCCCTGAAGGTTATCTTTCCGAACTTCTTTTCCTTTTTGACGGGATTCACCTGCGCTCTTTACGACGTCATGACGCAGACTTTCAGCCGAATCACACTGGACCAGTTTTTCAATCGAAACTACCGACTTGGAACGGTTGACCAGGCGATCGAAGGAGAAACGGTCGGCGAAGGGACGGCAACGCTTGTGGTGTCGTCGGGAGACGTCACCAGTTTCAACCCCAATATGCTTGCCTGCTTTGCGGGTGTTGCGGTCTTTTTGCTGTTTTTGCTTTGGTATACCAAGCGCATCCATACCGTTCTTGCGATTGGCGTGGGCGGATTCGTGTTGTTCGGTGCTCTGTTGACGCAGGGACGCGCAATGCTTCTTTCCCTGTTTTTCTTCGCGTTTTTGATCTTGGTCAACAGCATGAAGAGCGTCAAGAGTTTTCTCTTGACCGCGATGTGGATGGTATTGTTGACCATTTTGATCTTGCTTTTGATCGACGGGCCTCTGGCCGGCGTGTACGAACGATACATTTACCGCTTTGCGATGGAGGATATGACCAACGGTCGATCGGAGATCTGGGGACGCATCGTTGACACGTTGACCTCGGATTTCAGGGCCTTCTTTTTCGGCTACGGCGTTCGCTATTATGCCGAGATCACCGGCGGTAGTTCGGCGCACAATATGTTCTTCGAGGTCCTTGCTTCCTGGGGCGTGCTCGGTGTCGGCATTCTGTTTTGCTTCAACGCCTGTTCCGTGCGCTTCCAAATGCGCCAAACCGAACGTTTTCGTGCCAAAAAGAAGATCCCTTTGATCTATTTCGCGCCTTTTTACGCCTTTTTGTTCAGTCTCTTGGGCACTCATTTGTATACCATCACCGTGTATACCTGCGTGTTTTCTCTGGTGCACGTCGCGGTTCGGCTGTGTGACTATGAGGATGTGCGCACACTAAACAAGTTTGAAAGACACCGTATTTCACAGGAAGATCGAAAAGTGACACTCTCAGACTTGGAACCTGATTCCAAATCGGAGGCCAAAGAGGAAACGGTATGAAAAAACGTGTGTTATTGATCACCCGACACTTCGCACCGGAGAACATCATTTCCGCCATTCGCCCGACGAAGGTGGCAAAATACCTGACCCGTGCGGGATTTGAAGTGACGGTTCTCACGCAGAAGCCGTCGGTTCCCGAGGACGGTTTGCTTTGCCGAGATTTGGCGGAGTGCGGTCGTGTGCTGCGGGCAGACTCCGCGGAGTCCTCTTCGTTTTTCTCACGTTTGTTGCACCGCCCCCTGCATCGCCCGAAGAAAAAAGAAAAGAGCGGTTTTGTCGGAGCAGGGGCAACGAGTGAAGAAAAGTCCATCGGCACTCTTCATCGCATCATTTCCGGATACCGTCAGTTTTTGCGCGTAAAACGCCGCGAAATGGAGTTTTACCGTTCGACGATGAACTACGTACAGCATGCCGGGCTGGATCTGTCACACTTCGACGTGATGATTTCTTCGTATTCGCCGATGGCGACGCACATGGTTGCCTTGGCACTGAAAGAAAAGTGCCCGACGCTCCGTTGGATCGCTGACTATCGCGACCCGATGGATCCTTGCCGACCCGCACCGCTTCGCCGCTATTATGACCGTTGGCAGAAGCGTGTTTTGAACCATTGCGACGCCGTGACCGCCGCGAGTGAAGGGTATTTGAAGATGCTCTTGAAAGGGCATCCCGATCTTTGCGGCGTGCCGATCTATAACGGATATGACCCCGAGGACGGCGAGGAAGAGACTGCAGTGCCGCTTCCGGAGGAGAAAAAGGTCTTCCGTATTCTCGGTATGGGCGGTTTGTATGCCGGCCGACGTGACGTGAGCATTGTGTTTTCGGCGGTTTCCGACCTCTTGAAGTCGGGTCGCATCCGCCGCGACCAGATCTGCATCGACTATTACGGAGCCGGCACCTCGGCGCCGTACCTGAAGCGAAAGATCGACGAATTGGAACTGCCTCCGTTTTTCTACGATCACGGCCGAGTGCCGCGTGAGGAAGTGCTTTTAAAACAGAAACAGGCACAGATGGTGCTTTCGAGCGGTTGGGATACCTCGGATTACCACGGCGTCATCCCCGGGAAGTTTTCCGAACAACTTCTGCTTCGCAAACCGATCCTTGGTGTGGTTTGCGGAAGCGGTAAAAAGAGCGAATTGCATCGCTTGATCCATTCGCTTCGCGTCGGTTACTGCTATGAAGAGGGGAATCACGCCGATTCTTATGAGGGACTCAAAAAATACATCGCCGAATCCTTCACCTATTGGCGCACACGCAACAAAGAACTCTACGAGCCGGATGAAAAGAAGCGTGCCGCTTTTTATTACAACAATCTGATCCGCGAATGGATCGAAGTGATAAACGACGATAATAAGGGGAAGTTATGAAAAAAGTCAATGTAATCGGACTCGGATACATCGGCCTTCCGACTGCGCTGATGCTTGCAAGCCACGGAGTCGAGGTAGTCGGAACGGACTACAACCAATCGTTGGTGCAAACGCTTCAGGCAGGAAAGACCACCTTTGAGGAAAAGGGACTGGACGAACTGTTCGGACACGCCCTTGATGCGGGGATCCGTTTTTCCAACGAATATGAGACCTGCGGTTTTTACATCGTAGCCGTTCCTACGCCTTACGACCCCGACACCAAACAGATCGACGCGAGCTACGTGGTCAATGCCGTGAAGACGGTGCTGGAACACTGTGAAGAGGAGGCGATCGTGGTCGTCGAGTCCACGGTATCGCCCGGGACGATGGATCGCTTTGTGCGCCCCATCGTGGCGGCGCAAAAGAAGCACGTGCATCTGGTACACGCGCCCGAGCGCATCATCCCCGGCAATATGGTCTATGAACTTTTGCACAACTCGCGCACCATCGGCGCGGACTCTCCCGAGATCGCCGAGCAGGTCGGAGCGGTGTATTCCACGTTCTGCGAAGGTGAGATCGTCCTGACCGACATCCGCACGGCGGAGATGACCAAGGTGGTCGAGAACACCTTCCGCGACATCAACATTGCGTTTGCCAATGAGCTTTGCAAGATCTGCCGCCGCGACAATATGGACGTCAACGAGATCATCCGCATTGCCAACAAGCATCCGCGCGTCAACATTTTGAGCCCCGGCCCGGGTGTCGGCGGACACTGTATCTCGGTGGATCCCTGGTTTCTGGTCGGTGACTATCCCGAAGAGGCAAAACTCATCCATCAGGCACGCCTCGTCAACGATTCGATGCCTGCTTTTGTTGTGGAGCGCATCGAGTCGATCGCAAAAGAAAGAGGCGTTTCGGATTTCTCCCGCATCGGTCTCTACGGTCTGACCTATAAGGAAAACGTGGACGACACCAGAGAGAGCCCGACTCTGCAGCTTCTCGAACACGTAAAAAAGAGCGGCAAAAAGATGCCCTTCTGCGTGTACGATCCCTACGTGACGCGCGATCTTGTCGAAGGACAGATGCACGACTTCGACGCGTTTTTGGACGCGGTTGACTTTGTGGTCATCTTGGTGGCACACCAAGAGATCCGCGATTCGCTGTCCCGTTTGAACGGAAAGATCGTGCTTGATACGCGCCGCGTTTGCGAAGACGACTCCGTTTACCGACTGTAATTTTTTATCTTAAAAAAGAGAAAGAGGAATTGATATGAAAAAGATCATGCTTGTGTTCGGCACCCGCCCCGAGGCAATCAAAATGTGCCCCCTCGTCAACGAACTGAAGACCAGAAAAGAAGCCGAGGTCATCGTCTGCGTCACCGGCCAGCACCGTCAGATGCTTGATCAGGTCTTGGAGACGTTCGGTGTCGTTCCGGATTACGACCTGTCGATCATGAAGGAACGTCAGACGCTGTTTGACATCACCACGGGCATTCTGGAGCGCATCAAGAGCGTTTTGGAGGAAGCACGCCCCGACGTCGTGCTGGTGCACGGCGACACGACGACGACGTTCGTCACCGCGCTTGCGGCGTTCTATGAGCGCATCCCCGTCGGACACGTGGAAGCAGGTCTTCGCACCTACGACATCTACTCGCCTTTCCCCGAGGAATTCAACCGTCAGGGCGTTGGCATCGTGGCGAAATATCACTTCTCTCCGACCGCCCTGTCCCGCGACAACCTGTTGCGCGAGGGCAAGAAGGCGGAGGACATCTTCATCACCGGCAACACTGCCATCGACGCGCTTTCCACGACCGTCCGCGCCGACTATACCCATGAGATGCTTGATTGGGCGAGCGACAGCCGCCTCATTATGATCACTGCACACCGCCGCGAGAACCTCGGTGAACCGATGCATCGGATGTTCCGCGCCATCCGCCGCCTCGTGGAGGAATTCGATGACGTCAAGGCGATCTATCCGATCCATATGAATCCGGCGGTGCGTGAAGCCGCTGCCGAAGAACTCGGCGGTTGTGACCGCATCCGTATCATTGAGCCCTTGGACGTCATTGACTTCCATAACTTCCTTGCCCGCTCCTACCTCATCCTCACCGACAGCGGCGGAATCCAGGAAGAGGCACCGTCGCTCGGAAAACCCGTTCTGGTTCTGCGCGACACCACCGAACGCCCTGAGGGCATCGGTGCCGGTACGCTGAAACTCGTCGGAACGGACGAGGAGTTGATTTATCAGACCGCTCGCACGCTTTTGTGCGACCGTGGCGAATACGACAAGATGAGCAAGGCGTCCAACCCCTACGGTGACGGAAAAGCCTGTCAGCGCATCGCCGACATCTTGCTCAACGACTAAACGGAGGACAGCGTGAAGATCCGAGAATCCGGTGAAATGTATCTGGAGCACATTCTGAGCCTGCGTCGGGAGCGCGGCGTCGTCCGCGCCATCGACGTTGCTGCAAGATGCGGCTATTCAAAGCCGTCGGTCAGCCGTGCCGTGAGCCTGCTGCGTGCGGCGGGCTATCTGACGGTCGAGGAGAACGGAAACCTTCTTCTCACTGAAGCGGGAGAGGCGCTCGCCGAAAAAGTGGCAGAGCGCCATCGGATCCTCTCAGATTTTCTCAAATCCATCGGTGTCCCGGACGATTTGGCCGACACAGATGCCTGTAAGATCGAACACGTCATCAGTGACGAGACGTTTGAAACGTTAAAAACCTTTGTCAACAAGGGGGAAGTACGTTCTTGAAGTACCGCTTTATCGTGGAAGGAATGACCTGTTCGGTCTGCTCCTCTGCCGTGGAGAAGGTCACGTTGCGTGTGGAAGGCGTGCGTCAAGCGGCGGTCAATCTGAGTGCCAAAACGCTGTACTGCGAATGTGAAAAAAAGACCAACCCCGAGGACATCATCAAAAAGATCGAGGCCGCGGGCTTTTCCGCCACCCTGTTGGGAGAGTCTGCGCCCCAAAAGACCGAGAACGAAGAACGGCGCACGCTTTGCCGCCTCTTTGTCTCGGTCGCGTTTTTGTTGCCGTTGATGTATCTTTCGATGGGGGAGATGCTTTCCCTTCCGTTGCCTGCGTTTCTTTCGGTGAAACATGCACCTTTGAACGCGGCATTGTTCCAGTTTTTCCTTTGTCTTTGCGTGCTGATTTTGAATCGCGTCTTTTTTGTACGCGGTGTTGCTGCCGTGCGCCGAAAGAGCGCCAATATGGATACGCTCGTGTCCTTAGGTGCCTTGGCCGCCGTTTTGTACAGCGTCTATTCGACCGTGTTGTACTGCCTTTCGCCCGAAAGCGGACTCGGTGTTCTGTATTTTGACGGCGCGGCGATGATCTTGACTTTGGTTACGCTGGGGAAGCATTTGGAACAGCGCGCAAAACAAAAAACCTCGGGTGCCTTGACCGCCTTGCAATCGCTTTTCGTGGAGCGCGTTTGCGTCTTGCGCGGGGAACAGGAGGTGGAGGTGACGGCGCAGGAAGTTGCCGCCGGAGATCTCGTTGTGATTCGTCCGGGTGAGCGCCTTGCCGTTGACGGCGTTGTGGAACGCGGGCAGAGCAGCCTTGACACTTCTGCCGTCACGGGGGAGAGCCTTCCGCGCGACGTCACGCAAGGGGATGCGGTTGTTTCCGGATCCATCAATCTCGTGGGCGTGCTTTACGTTCGCGCAAGCCGAAGCGCGGGCGAGAGCACCCTGTCGCAAATGATCGCTCTCGTGGAAGAAGCGGGCGTCAGCCGCGCCCCCGTCGCACGTCTGGCGGATCGGGTCGCCGCCGTGTTCGTGCCGAGCGTGTGTGCAATCGCGCTTTTGACCGTGCTTTTGTGGCTTTTGTTTGGCTTTGCGGCCGAACAAGCGATCGGCTTCGGCATTTCGGTTTTGGTCGTGTCTTGCCCCTGCGCACTCGGTCTTGCCACCCCCGTTGCAATCACGGCGGCACTCGGACGTTGCGCTTCGCGCGGAGTCTTGGTGCGAGAAGCGGCTGTGTTTGAACGGTTTGACTGTGACACCTTCGTATTTGATAAAACGGGAACGCTTACCGTCGGCGCACCGAGCGTGACGGATGTGTTCGCTTTGTGCGATCGGGAAGAGTTTCTGACGCTTGCCGCAAGCGTGGAACAGGAGAGCGAACATCCCCTGGGGCGCGCGGTCTGTCGGTTTGCGGAGGTTGCGCGAAGAGAAGTGCAAGACTTTCGCGCCGTGTTCGGCAAAGGCGTCCGCGCCCGTTTGGACGGGGAAGTGCTCCTTGGCGGTTCCGCTGCATTTCTGAAGGAAAACGGCGTGGATACCGCTCTTTTGGAAGAACAGACGCAATCGGCGAGAGACCGAGGGAAGACCGTCTTGTATTTTTCCCTCGGAGCGCGACTGCTCGGCGCCTTGGCACTGTCTGATTCCAAAAAGGATGGCGCCCCCGTTGCTGTTGACCGCCTCAAAGAGGCGGGCAGAGAAGTTGTTATGCTCACGGGCGATCATGCGTCTGCCGCACGCGCAATTGCAACGGAATGTCACATTGATACCGTCCTTTCCGAGGTGCTTCCGCAAAATAAGGAGGCGGAGATCCGACGCTTGCAAAAGGCGGGGCAACGGGTCTGTATGGTCGGAGACGGCGTCAACGATGCGGCCGCGCTCTCCGCTGCCGATGTGGCGATCAGCGTCGGAAGCGGCACGGATCTGGCCCAGAACTGCGCGGATATTATCCTGCTTTCGGGCGATCTGAAACAGATCCCGTCTCTCTTTGTTTATGCTCGTCGTGTGCGGCGTATCGTCAAGGAAAACCTCTTTTGGGCATTTTTTTATAACGTTTTGATGATACCGCTTGCCGCCGGTGCCCTTTACGTGCCCTTTGGCCTGGTACTCAATCCGATGATCGCGTCGGCTTGTATGTCATTGAGCAGTCTGTTTGTCGTGACCAACGCGCTCAGACTTTACCGAGGAAAGGAGAATTTATGAAACAGATCGTAAAAATCGAAGGAATGCATTGTGAGATGTGCTCCTCACGCGTCTGCCGCGTCTTTGGCGCGCGCGCTGATGTGGAGTCCGTCGAGGTGGATCTCGAAGGGAAAAGGGCGATTTTGACCGTGTCAGTGCCGCTGGACGAGAAGGTGGTGCGCGAGGTGGTCGAGGATCTCGGTTTCGATTTCCTCGGAGTCGAATAAAAGGAACACAAAAAAGGCGTCTTCCCGGATGGGAAGACGCCTTTTTGTGTAGTTCAGTTTAAGAAGGCTTCAAAGCGTTTGATGTCGTTTCCGTGTCCGATGACGACGACGATGTCTCCCTCGGCAAAGCTGTAGTCGGGGGAGAGGGTGATTTCCGTGGTCTCGCCGTGTTCCAAGGCGATGACGTTGATGGAAAAACGTGAGCGCAAGTTTGCGTCGGCGAGCGTTTTCCCGACGAGTTTGTCTGTGATCTTGATCTCGGAGATCTCAATTTCATTGGAGAGGGACAGATATTCAATGAGCGAGGCGGAGGTCAGTTTCTTGGCCAGACGGATCGCCATGTCGTGCTCGGGATAGATGACTTCCGCGCCGAGCTTTTCCAGAACCTCGCCCTGTTCCTTGGTGGTGGCCTTGGCGATGACGCGTTTGACCCCGAGAGAGACGACGGTGAGCGTTGTGAGAATGCTCACGTCGAGTTGACTGCCGATGCAGACGACAACCACGTCGCAGTTTGCGATCCCCGCTTCCGTCAAAGTGTCCTTACTGAGGGAGGAGGTGACGTATGCGGCGTCGGTGTACGTGCGCATTGCGCGCACTTTTTCCTCGTTTCGATCGAGGACGAGAATGTCGCAACCCGCCTCGGCAAGTGAGGATGCAAGCGCGGTTCCAAAGCGGCCGAGGCCGATGATTCCGTAGGTCAATTTTGTGTTCGATTTCATAGCGGCTCCTTTAACCGATGGTGATGGATTCGGAGGAATAGGAAAGTGCGGATTCCTGTTTGATGGTCCAGATGGTCGCGGCGGTCAGGGGGCCGAGACGACCGATGTACATGACAAGCGTCAATACCAGTTTTGACGCGTCCGAGAGCACGGGCGTGATGCCGGTGGAAAGGCCGACCGTCGCCGCGGCACTGACCGTTTCGACCAAGAGATCGAGGAATTCGATCGTCGGTTCGAGAATCGAGAGCACAAAGACGGCGGCACAGACGACGAAGAGTGCGAGAAAGACGAGCGTGAGTGCTTTGTGAACGGTATCGTCGGGCAATTTGCGACGGAAGACCTGCCGTTTTTTACCTGTGACGAGGCTTTTGACCGTCAGATACGCGGCAAATGCAGTGGTCGTTTTGATACCGCCGCCCGTGGATCCGGGGGACGCGCCGATGAACATCAGGATCACGAGCAAAAACAAGGAGGCGTGCGACAGACTGCCGACGGGAACGGTCATAAAGCCTGCCGTGCGCGCGGAGACGGAGAAGAAAAACGAGTTCAAAAGATCGGTGTCGCCGATCAACCACAGCAAAAGAGTGCCTCCGACCAGCAAAACCGCGGTCATGGAAAGCACGATCTTCGTGTGAAGGGTGCATTTGGACAGCCGTCTTTTTTCGAACAGGTCCCGGTAAACGATGAATCCGAGTCCGCCGGCAATGATGAGCACGGAGGTGAGGAGCGTCAGGGCAACGTTTCCCTGATAAGGGATCAGACTCTCTGGACCCAACACGTCAAAGCCCGCATTGTTGAAGGCGGAAACAGAGTGAAAGATTCCGGTGCCGAGAGCGTCGAAAAAGGGCATATCCTGCGCAAAAATGAGGGTTGAGAGGATCGCCCCGAGCGCCTCGATCGAAACCGTGAGGAAGAGCGCGAAGGTCAAAAGCTTTTTCACTGCTGCGCTGCCGGAAACGTTCCATCCTTCTCGCACGAGACTTTGATCTTTGATTCCCATTTTGCGGCGCAGGAGCAACACGAAGGAGGCGCCGATGCAGGCAACGCCGAGCCCGCCGATCTGAATGAGAAAGACGAACACGCCTTTGCCGAAGGTGTTGAAGGTCTCGGAAACCACGAGCGGGGAAAGCCCCGTGACGCAGGTCGCGCTGGTGGATAAGAAGAGCGCGTCGACAAAGGAGACCGTCTGCCCCGCGTTGTGCGAGACGGGAAGCCAAAGCAGAAGGGCACCGAGGAGGATCAGGGCCAAAAAGCCAAGTGCGATCAGTCTCCCCGGAGAAAGACTGCGATTTTTCAAGAGTTCACCCCTTTCGCTTTTTGAAGGGTATCGAGATTTCGTCGCATCAGTTCAAGGTAGGTCAGTTGCTCGTCGCGTTCGTCGGCAGAGAGGTTGTGACAGGAGTGCAGCTGATAGACGTCTGCTTTGCATTCTTCGGCAATGGTGCGAGCCAATGCGCCGGAGGAGGATTCCGTATAAAAGATGGCCTTCGCCCCTTGCGCGACGGCAAGGTCAATGAGCTCGGCGGTTCTTGCCGCAGAAGCCTCCGTGTGTTCGCCGCAACCGTCGATGGCGGCCTCGTAGGAAAGGTGATAGTCCTCGGCAAGATGAGCGAAGGGGAAGCGATCTCCGAAAAACAGCGTGGGCAGATCGCATAGCGCCTCTTCGTACTCGCGCGAAAGAGCGTCGAGTTCGGTTCGATAATCTTTGCAGCGCAAGGCGATGCCGTCGGCGTCTTCGGGGAAGAGACGGATCAATTCGTCGGCCAACGCCCCCACCATCACGTCTGCATTTTTCGGGCTTGTCCAAAGGTGTTCGTCGTTGTGAATGTGATGGGGGTCGGTCTGCTCGTGTTCGTGTGTGTCACAGAGCGGTTCGACGAGGTCCAGGAAGGAAAACGAGTGCACTTCGGGCGTGCTTTCGAGAAGGGAGCGAATGTGTTCGTCGCCCTCGCCGCCGATGTACAAAAAGAGGTCGCAGGCCGAGATCTGTGCGAGGTCCTGCGGCGTCGGCTCGTAGGAGTGCAGGTCACTGCCTGCTGGCAGCAGAAGTCTCACTGTCA
>JAFQUW010000151.1 GCA_017408325.1 Clostridia bacterium
AAGACGGCTTCTACATCCTCGCCGAAAACGGAACGGTAGACGAAAACAACAACTTCACCCCCTATCCCTTCAGTCATTCCCACCACAACGAGTACCTCTTGGTCGTCAATCAAAAAGGAGCAGCCGCACTGCGCTCCGAATACCCCGAAGCGCAGATCCTCATCTTCGACACCGAGGGCGACTCCGCGCACCACTATCAGTGGGAGATCAAGGGCATCGAACTCGGCGAACACTGGCACATCGAAGAGTTTGCCGTGGACGTCCCCGGGTACAGTTACTACGCCGAATACACCGTCTACGACACGGACGGCATGCATTCCGCCATCGCCGAATACGGCACTCGCGCACGGATGATCGGTAAGACGTTCGCTTTGGACGAGGACCCCGATCAGGGCCTGATGGTGGAATTCCACAACTACTATTACCCCATTGAAACGATCCTCATCAAGAAAGAGGACGGAAAAACGGGCAAGCCCATCGGCGGAGCGGTCTTTGAACTCTGGCAGAACCAAAACCGCCTCACCTTCAACTACAACCCCACTTCGGGGCAGTACGAGCGCGACGAATCCGGCAGCGGCGACTATAAACAGATCATCACCGCCTCCGACGGCTTCTCCATCATCTCCACCACCGGCTTCAGTTACGACTACGGAGACGTCGAAGTGCGCGAAGTGCTTCCGCCCGCAGGCTACGACCCGGCTCCCCACATCACGGTGGGCAAGGACAAGGACGGCGCGGTTGTCCTCAAAAACATTGAGGGCAAACCGCCCGAAGGCTGGAGCGTCATCGCAGAAGTTCCCAACCCCGACGTCCTGGTGGTCAAAGACTATGCAGCGGAAGAAATCAGCGTGACCGTCGAAAAAGTCTGGAACACCAACACCCCTGCTGACAGCGTGGTCGTGGTGCTTCAGGCAAACGGACAGCACGCAGCGACCCTCTTTCCCGGCATGAGCGACGCGCAAGTCGCTCTGAGCGCGGGCAGCCTGTGGCAACACACCTGGACGGATCTGCCCCGTTACGCCAACGGAGAACTCGTCCGATACGGCGTCAAGGAGATCGTCATCGGCGGAAAACCGACCCTCTCCGACGGTGTCACCTTTGCCAACTGGACGGTGACGTATTCCCCGGCCATGGGCACCGACCTCGACGGGGACGGCGACGTCGACAACTGGCGATACATCGTCACCAACTCGCAAAAGCGACTGCAGCTCATTGTCACCAAACTCGGCACGGACGACCGCGTCCTCGCGGACACCGTCTTCACCCTCGAAGAAGTCGAGTTCAAAGGCGGAGAATGGGTGAGCGTCCCGAACGCATCCCCGAACGAGAAGACCACCGATTCAAACGGCATTCTCACCTTTGACAACCTGACGGCAGACGCCTGTTATCGCCTCGCGGAGATCCGCGCCCCCGACGGCTACTACGTCAGCCTGAACCCAACGATCCTCACTCTGGACACAAACGGAAACGTCCGACGCCTGTTGTCGGACGGAACGGCGGCACAAGACTCCGATCCCGCCATTGAGATCACCGGTATCCTTATTACCATGCACAACGGCAGACTTAATCTCTC
>JAFQUW010000152.1 GCA_017408325.1 Clostridia bacterium
AAGCGCGGCTTGCCGAAGGCGACGTCTCGGCGGCAAACCGATTTTACAGCCTCTCGCGCCTCTTTGAACGGGACGGCGGACTGACCTTCCGTTCGCGCACGAAAAGCGCACTTGCGGCCGTCTCCCTCGACGGGATGGCCGATCGCCCCGTCTCCACCCTCTCCGGCGGACAGAAGACAACACTCGCGCTCGTCAAGCTTTTGCTCTCGCCGCCCGACGTCCTGCTCCTCGACGAGCCGACGAACCACCTCGACATCCGCGCCCTCGCGTGGCTGGAGGAAACGGTGAAGAACCTGAAATGCACCGTGCTGTGTGTCAGTCACGACCGTATGTTCCTCGACCGCGCCTTCGGCACGATCATCGACCTTTTCGACGGACGCGCCGAGGTCTACCACACAAATTACACTGAGTTTCGCGAACAGCGCAAAGCGCGCCGCGAAGCCGAGCAGAAGCACTACGACCTCCAGCAAAAGGAGATCCGCCGGCAGGAGGAGGTCTTCCGCACCTTAAAATCCTTCAACCGCGAAAAGAGCGTGCGCCGCGCCGAAAGCCGACAGAAGGCACTCGATAAGATCGAGCGGCTCGACCGACCGGCAAACGAGGTCGCCCCTCCGAACTTCTCCTTTCATTCCCTGCCCTCGCCGCGCGAGGTGCTGCGCATCCATTCGCTCGGCTTCTCCTACCCCGACAGCCCCATCTTCGCGCCCTTCGACGCCGAGGTGGACGCCGCCGAGCGCGTGTTCTTCATCGGCTCGGTGGGAAGCGGAAAATCGACGCTTCTGAAAGTGCTCGCCTCGCGCCTTTGCCCCACCGAAGGCTCTGTGCGCCGAGGCCCGGGACTTGACGTCGGATACTACGATCAGGAGAACCAGGATTTAAACCTTTTCGGCACGGTCTTTGACGAACTGTTCACCCTCCCCGGCGAAGACAGCCAGGGGGAGGTGCGCAGTTACCTTGCCGCCTTCGGCTTCACGGGGGACAAGGTGTTCCAGAAAGTGGATACCCTCTCGGGCGGAGAACGCGCCCGTCTCGCCCTGGCAAAACTGATGCGCCGCCGCCACAACCTCCTCTTCCTCGACGAGCCGACGAACCACCTCGACATGGACTCGAAGGAAGCTTTAGAGGACGCGCTGCTCGCCTACCCCGGCACCTGCGTCATCGTCAGCCACGACCGCTACTTCATCCGAAAGCTTGCAACGAAGGTCTTCTTCTTGGAACGCACGAAATCCCCGATGCGCCTGATGCGCGGCGTGGAGAACTTGGAGGAACTCTACCGCGAGGAAAAGACCGCAGTCGCCGCGCCGACGGAAAAAAGCGGAAAAGAGGAATACCTTGCCCGCAAGGCAAGAGGCGCCGAGGCGCGTCGCCGCGCCGCTCTTTTGCGCGACACCGAGCGTGCCGTGCGTCAGGCGGAGGATCGCATCGAAGAGATCGCGGGCGAGTGCGAAGCCTTCTCCCAAGACTACCAAAAATTGCAGGATCTCTACCGCGAAAAGGAAGAACTCGAAGAAAAACTGGAGGAGCTCTACGAGACGCTCTTCTCTCTGCAGGAAGAATAAAGAACGCCCCTTTTTGCATAGTCTTTTGCGAAAGGGGGCGTTTTTGGATGTCCGAACCGAACAAGGCGCGAAGTCTGCCCCTCGCGCTCGTGTTACTTTTCTGTTTTCTCTTGCTCGTCTGCGTCGCCCTCGTCGCCTCCCCTCCGGCAAAAACCGCCGCCAACACCTCTCCCGACTATCAAAACATCGATTCCAACGAAAAGCGCATCGCCCTGCTTCGCTCCTTCGGGTGGGAGGTCGAAGAGAGTCCGCGGGAGATCGTCGAGGTCACGATCCCGCGCGAGTTTGACTCGGTCTACGAAACGTACAACGAACTGCAAGCACCGCTCGGGCTCGATCTCTATCCGTTTCGCGGACGCACCGTGCGCCGCTACACCTACGTCGTGAAAAATCACACGTCCCGTTCCACCGTGCTTGCAAACCTCCTCTTTTCCGCCGACACCTTCCTCGGCGGCGACGTCTGCTCCGCCGTCCCCGACGGCTTCGTGGAAAGCCTGAAAAAAGGAGGCGAGGATTTCTCTCCTTTGGCTGAAACGGTGGCACAGGTGGTGGATG
>JAFQUW010000153.1 GCA_017408325.1 Clostridia bacterium
AACAAAAAAAGAAAGGAAAGCAGCATGAAACTCACCAAAAAACTCGCAACCCTTGCACTGGCATTGACCCTGGTTCTTTCCACCCTCATCCCTGCGTCGGCAGCCTCCGGCGGATCCATCAAGATCACCGGTGCCACTCTCGCCGACGAAAGCGCGTACACCACCTACACCGTGTACAAAATGCTCACCGTCGAAGATGGTAACGACGCCGACGAAAACAAGTACAAAGTGGACTCCAACTGGATCGACTTTGTGACCAAACCCGAAATGGCCTCCTACTTCTCCGTCAAAGAGACCGCAAACGGCTCCTACGTCCTGTGGGTGAAGAACACCACTTCCACCGCTGACGCCGCCGCCATCGCAGAACTCGCCCGCACCTACCTCGATGACAACGCAGCCGTCGCCGCCGCCACCAAGGTCGGCGAAGTGAAAGTCAACGGCGCGACCCTCAACGTCGCTGAAAACGGCTACTACCTGCTCATCCCGAACAACGATACCGCCAGCGGCGTCATCGTCGTCAAGAACGGCCAGGCGAAAGAAATCGTCGAAAAGTCCGTTGCCCCCGGTATGCCCACCATCGAGAAGCTGGTCTATGAAGATTCCATTCAGGGCTACTCCACCGCAAACACCGTGGACGTCGGCAACGCCTACTCCTACAAAGTCACCATCACCGCCGGCCAGGGTGCTTCCAACTACATCCTGCACGACAAGATGGACGAGCACATCAAGTTTGACGAGACCTCCGTTGCCGTCACCCGCGGCGGTAACACCGTTCTTCCCTCCGAATACACCCTCGTGACCGAAAACCTCGACGACGACTGCACCTTCCACATCGTCTTCAACGAAGCCTGGTGCAACACCCTCAATGAAGGCGCCGTCATCGTTGTCACCTATAAGGGCACCCTCATCGGCGACGAAGTCAACGGCGAGATCGCCGAAGTTGAAACCGACACCCCCCACGAAAACACTGCCTGGCTGACCCACACCACTGCCAACGTCAAGTCCGACGAATCCAGCGTCTCCACCAAGACCTTTGAAGTCAACGTCGTCAAGCACGACCAGGACGGCGATGCCCTCGAAGGCGCGGGCTTCGTTCTCCGCGACAACGAGAACAACTACTATCAGTACGACGAGGCCACCGGCACTGTTTCCTGGATCTCCAACATCGAAGACGCCACCGAGTACTTCTCCGACGCCAACGGTAAACTCCGCTTCTACGGCGTGGACGGCGAGATCTTCACCGTCGTGGAAAAGACCGTTCCCGGCGGTTACACCGGCGTGGAAGCCACTCAGGCCAACACCAAGACCGGCAACATCAAAGACGGTGACCTCGTCATCGTCAACACCCTCGGTCAGAAACTGCCCGAAACCGGTGGCATCGGTACCACCGCGTTCTACGTGGCCGGTGCCCTCCTCGTGCTCTGCGCGATGAGTGCTCTTCTGATCTTCAAGCGCAAGACCAACGAAGAATAAGCACGTTTTACCTCCCCCGATTCGGCTTCGGCCGAATCGGGGGACCCCCTCGATCCGACAGCAGAAAGGAGAGTCCTGCAGATGAAAAACAAACTGTTTTACGTCATTCTCGTAGTGATCTTTTTGGCAGGATTGTCCTTGGTGCTGTACCCGACGATCAGCAATCTTTACAACTCCTATCTGCAATCGCAGTCGATTGCAAAATACTCGCAGGAGATCGACCGACTCGAAGAAGAAGAGGTCCGAACACAACTGAGCCTTGCCCGCGAATACAACCGCGCCCTAACCGAACGGAAAAACCCCTACGTTCTCACGGACGAACTCTCGGCGCTTTACAACACCCTGCTTTCTTCCACCTCGCAGGGGATCTTCGCCTACGTTGAGATCCCGTCGATCGACGTGATGCTGCCCATCGCACGCGGCACCGACGAAGACGTGCTCAAAGACAAAGTGGGACACTTGGAGTGGAGTTCTCTTCCCGTGGGCGGCGAAAACACCCACGCCGTCATCTCCGCTCACCGCGGACTGCCCTCCTCCGAGCTGTTCACCAACATCGACCATCTGGAACTCGGCGACGAGTTTTACATCCACATCCTCGGCGAGACCTTGAAATATCAGGTCTGCAATGTTGCCATCGTCGAACCAGACGACCAGCGACTCCTGCGCGTCGAGGAGAAGCAGGATCTCGTCACACTGGTCACCTGCACCCCCTACGGCATCAATTCCCACCGCCTCCTGGTGCGCGGCGTGCGCGTCGGCACGGAGGGGGGGACGGCCGATCCCGAACTTTCGGTCAAAAACGAGATCACTGCCGTGGATCCCTGGATCCTGGTCGCGGCCATTCTGGTGACCCTCTCCGTTTTGACCTTCCTCTTCGTCCTCTTTGGCGGAAAACAAAACCGAAAGAAAGGAACAAAGACAAATGAGACACGCGATCCGTAACCTTCTTTGCGCCCTTTTCTGCACACTGTTTTTGATCCTTCCCGTCTCGGCCGCAGAGGTCGGAAGCCTGCTTCTGACCCACGTGAAAAAAGACGTCGAACTCTTTCTTGTCGCCGACGAGACGGGTTCGCCCGTCGCCGCGTTTTCCGAGGTGCGCCAAACACTCGACGAGGTCTCTCTCTCCCCCGAAACGGCAAAACTGTTTTTCGACGTCGCGAAAAAACAATCTCTTTGTGGAACCGTACAATCGAAAAATGAAGAAGGCGAGATCTTCTTTTCCGATCTGAAGCAAGGGTGGTACCTCGTCTGCGGTGCCGAAGAGTCCGCAGAATTCACCCCCTTTTTGGTCCGCGTGCCGATGACGCTCGAGGAGCGCGAGATCTACCACATCAAAGCACAGCCGAAGGTCGACGGGCCGACCAAACCGATCCCGTCGACGCCCCTTGATCCCGAAGCAAACATCCCCCAGACGGGGGCGATCCTCTGGCCGAAGGTGTTGCTTCTTTCCCTCGGCGGCCTCAGCATCCTCGCCGGCCTGTTTTTCGTCGTCACGGGGCAAAAGAAGACCGATGAATAAACGCACGAAACTCGGTCTCCTCTTTCTTGCCGTCGGAACGCTTCTCGTTCTGTGTGCGACGGGCATACACCTTGCCCACGAGCGCGAGGACGAACTGGCGGGAGAGTCGGCCGCGCTGCTGCTGCAGACGCTCGACGACAAAACCCGTCTGCCCGAGGGTACCGCGGGCACGGACCCGCTTCTTCCGACCGTCCTCTATCGCGACCGATCCATCCTCGCCGCCGTCTCCGTCCCCTCTCTGGGCCTGCGTCTGCCCGTCTTGAACGAATGGGACGAAGAACTGTTAAAGACCGCCCCGTGCCGCTACCGGGGAAGCCTGTCGGAGAACAACCTGATCCTGATGGGACACAATTACAAGAGCCATTTCGGCCCTTTGAGTGACGTGCGCATCGGGGAGACCGTGACGCTCGAAAACACCCTCGGAAACAAGTTCCACTTCACGGTGGACAAGATCGAGACCCTGTCGGGCTCCGACGGCGAACTGCTCCCCGACGAAACGTATCCCCTGACGCTTTTTACCTGTGACATGAGCGGAGCGGCACGCATCGTCGTCCGCTGCATCCGTACTCAAGCATAAAAAAAGAACCGCTTTTCGCGGTTCTTTTTTGTCTTCTCTGTTTCTTTGTCAATTCTTGGCGCGCAGCTTCAACAGACGCACGATCACGGGAGTCAACACGACGTTGAAGACAAGCTCGGCGACGAAATTGAGTCCGACCATTCCGATGAGCAGGTATTCCGCCGTGGAGGTGAAGCCGCCGGCAACGCCCCAGGAGGCGACCGTCTCCAGGAAAAAGACGAGGCAGCCGAACAGGAAGACCCCCGTATTGACCAGCGGGCAGACGATTGCCGCAAGGAGGGTGGCAACAAAACTGCCCTTTTTCTCAAAGGCGCGGTACACCAAGCCGGAGACGAGGCCGCAGAGGATGCCCTTGAGAAGGACGGTGACGACCGTTCCGAACACGGAGATGCCCATAAACGCCGCCGTGTCGGGCTGGAAAAGGACCACTGCGCCGAACACACCGCCCAAAAACGCCGCCGTCAAGGGGCCGCAGAGCGCGGCGCCGAGCACGATGGGCACGAGCACCAGGGAGATGGAAAACGGCCCGAAGTGGATGAACTGGCCCATCAGCTGCAGCACGATGACAAGGGCGGCCAGGATCGCACCGAGCACGAGTCTTTTCACGCTTTGATTGCTTCTTTCAGTCATAACAGTACGCTTCTTTCCGTTTGATTTTTGCAATTATAGCACAGAAACGCGCGTTTTTCAAGTTTTTTCTGACAAAAACCGCATCGGAGAAAAAACCTTCGCTCTTTACAAACCGACGCCTTTTATGATAAAATATAGGAAATGTTTTCACCTGACACGGAGGCACCATGAGTTTTACGAGTTACGAATTCGTCCTTGTCTTCCTGCCGATCGTCCTCGGCGGGACGGCTCTTTTGGCGCGCCTCAAACAGAGCGCGTACAAAAAACTGTGGCTCGTCGCCGCCTCCGTGCTCTTTTACGCCTGGGCAAGCCCCGCTGCGCTCGCCTGGCTTCTTGTCTCGGCGGCCGTCTCCTACCTTTTGGCAAACGCCATCCACCGCACAAACCGCGAAAAGGTCGCGGCAAGGAAGATCCTCGTCGGCGCAGGCTGCCTTTTCCACGTGCTCTTTCTGGGCTTTTTCAAATACGTGGATCTCTCCTCCCTTGCCGCCTCGACGGGCGACCTCGGCGCACTCGTCTTCCTCGTGCCGATGGGCGTGTCGTTTTTCACCTTCCAGTTCATCGTGTTCCTGCTTGAGGTCTACCGCGGAAAAGACATCCCCTCAAAACCCTTGGACTTTTTGCTCTTTTCCACCTTCTTCGTCTACCGCACGATGGGGCCGATCATGTCTCACGCGGATTTCAGAACCCAGATGGAATCGGAACGTGCCCTTTGCACCACGAGTGAGGAATTTGCGCGCGGCCTCTACCAGTTCGTCCTCGGTCTGACGAAGAAGCTCGTGCTCGCCGACACCGTCGCCGTCATCGCCAACAACGGTTTCTCGCGCGGCGGACAGGTGGGGCTTCTCGTCGCGTGGGGCGCGGCACTCGCCTACACCTTCCAACTTTACTTCGACTTCTCCGGTTACTCGGATATGGCGATCGGCATCGGCCGCATGCTCGGCGTGCGCCTGCCGCAAAACTTTGACTCCCCCTACAAATCCGAGAGCGTCTCGGCCTTCTGGCGTCGCTGGCACATGACCCTCGGCCGTGCGTTGACCACCTCCGTGTACATTTCGCTGGGCGGAAACCGCCGCGGACTGCCGCGCACCTGCCTCAATCTGTTTCTCGTCATGATCGTCTCGGGCATCTGGCACGGTGACACAGTCAACTTCCTCATCTGGGGCGCGGCGTACGGACTGATCCTCGTCTTTGAACGACTCTGCGAACAGCCGCTGCTCTCAAAGATCCCGACGTGGCTTCGCCGCTGCCTCACCTTCCTGACCGTCACCCTTCTGTGGGTACCGTTTCGCGCCGCGACCCTCAACGGGACGATGCGCATCTGGCGCGGCATGCTCAACTTCTCCGATCTCGGCATCCCGCAGTACGCCGCCCTCGCCCAGGACGGGATCATCCACTTCCCGACCCCCTTGGCCCTGCTCTACGGTACGGGTCTGATCCTGCTGTGTGCGCTGATCGCCTTCATCCCGAAGAATTCGCACGAAAAGACCGAGGCGATGCGATTTGACACGAAGACGGCCCTGCTTCTCGCATTTCTCATCTTCTTCTGTCTGATCCATATGTCCCGTGCCGGCGTCTTTCTCTACGAGAACTTTTAAGGGGGTGTCAGGATGAAACAACCGCTTTCTCCCCGCGCGTTTCTCGTGCGCCTTCTCGTCTGCACCCTCGCGGTTCTCCTCGTTACGGGAAGCGTGATGGTCTTCGTCGACCCCTTTTTCCACTACCGCGCACCGTCTGCGGACTATGTCTTAAACGACCGTTTCTGCATGAGGGGCATCATTCGGCACAACGACTACGACGCCGCGCTCGTCGGCTCCTCGATGTGCCAGAACTTTGACATGGATCAACTCGACGCCCTGACGGGCGGTGAGGTGCTCAAAGCGACCAAGGGCGGTATGACGCTCGACGAGTCGACCGAGATCTGCCGTTGGCTCGCCGCGGCCGGAAAGGCCGACACGGTGTATCTGGGCATCGACCTGACCCGTTTCAACGAGGGCGAAATCTGGGAATACTACCCCACGTATCTTGCAAACGACACCGTGCTCGACGACTGGCGCTACCTCTACGGGTACGAGGCGTGGATGCGCTATCTGCCGCTGGACGTGTTCTCCCTCTCCTGCGACGCGCTCGGCACCGAACTGCCCGATGCGATCCGCTCCGAGACCGACATCGACGCCATTGGCCGCTGGTCGGAACGCGCCGAAAGCCAGAACGCCTTTGTCGGCGAAGAGACTCTTGTCGCAAACTATCTCGAAGGCAAGGGTTCCGTGGCAAAGCAGGACACCGAAAATATGGCCGCCCGCATGAAGGCGCGCCTCGACCGTTTTCTCGAAGGCGACCCCTTTGACCCCGACACCACCTATTACGTCTTTTTCAGTCCCTACTCCGTCCTGTTCTGGGCACACTACGAGCGTCAGGGCGCGGCGGAAGAACTCTTTGAATTCCGCACCTACTTCTTTGACAGACTCTCCGAGTACGACAACGTGATCCCCCTCGACTTTCAGGCAATGGACGAGATCGAAGACCTCAGCCTCTACAAGGACATCTCCCACTACCACGAAAGCGTCAACGACAAAATGGCAGAAGGGTTTTCCTCGGGTGAATTTGTCACCGACAAACTGCGCGCGGCCGAGAACAACGAAAAGATCCGTGCAGCCACGGCCCGCCTTCTCGATCGTTACCCCGCCTTGCAGGCACCTCTCAACTAAAAAAGAAGGTCGCCCAAGGCGACCTTCTCATTTTTTGTGACGGCGGCAAAGAAACAGCGCACGCGGCAAAAAATACAGCACTGCCGCGAGAAAAAACACCCCCGAACCGATCCAAAACGACACTCGTCTCTCCCCTTTTTCTTCGTTTGGAACAAGGATACGGCTTTTCGCCGGAAAACTTTAGCAAAGTCTGCGATTTTTTAAAAGAAATGTGACCGCGTCACAGTTTGGAACGAAAAACCGTGATATACTATATTCAGAAAAACCAAAGGAGGCTTTTCAACAGAATGAAAATTGCCTTTTTCGATACAAAGCCGTACGACCGTCCCTCCTTCGACCGCTTTGCTTCGGAGACCGGAATGAAGATCAAATACTTCGAAGCACGCCTTTCGGAGGATACGGTGGATCTGTGCGCCGGCTTTGACGCCGTCTGCGTCTTCGTCAACGACGTGATCAACGCGCCCGTCATCGACCGCCTCGCCGCCCTCGGCGTGCGCGCACTCGCCCTGCGCTGCGCGGGATTCAACAACGTCGATATGCAGCACGCCTACGGTAAGATCCACGTCTTCCGCGTGCCGGCCTACTCTCCCTACGCCGTCGCAGAACACGCGCTCGCCCTGCTTTTGACGAGCGTGCGCCGCATCCACAAGGCCTATATCCGTTCCCGCGACTTCAACTTCAGCTTAAACGGACTGACGGGCTTTGACCTTCACGGAAAAACCGTGGGCGTCATCGGAACGGGGCGCATCGGCCGCGTCTTTTCCGACATCTGCCGTGGCTTCGGGATGAAAGTCCTCGCCTACGACAAATTCCCCGCCGAGGGCTTTGCCGACGGCGACGCCGTGCGCTACGTCACCCTCGACGAGCTTCTGGAACACAGCGACATCATCTCCCTGCACTGTCCTCTGACCGACGAAACGCACCACCTTCTCGACGCGACCGCCTTGTCAAAGTGCAAAAAGGGCGTGGTGCTCATCAACACCAGCCGCGGCGCACTCGTCGACGCCGAAGCACTTCTGGAGGCGATCAAGGCACGCCACGTCGGCGCCGCCTGCCTCGACGTGTACGAGGAAGAAGCCGACCTCTTCTTTGAGGACAACTCGGGACACATTCTGGAGGATGACACCCTCGCCCGTCTCATCTCGATGCCCAATGTCATCGTCACCTCGCATCAGGCGTTTTTGACCGAAGAAGCCCTCTCGAACATCGCCGAGACGACGGTGAAGAACCTCACCGTTTTCTTCTCCGGCGAGGGCAACCCGAACGAGCTCTGCTACTCCTGCGGCTTCGCGCAGGACTGCGGCGGCAAACGGTGCTTCTGAAAAAGAGAATGCCGCAAGCTTCATTTTTCGGCAAGATTGATCATAACACAATCAAAAAAAGGAACGAATCGTATGCACATCACAGACACCATCCGCTACGTCGGCGTCAACGACCACAGAATCGACCTCTTCGAGGGGCAGTACGTCGTCCCCAACGGGATGAGCTACAACTCGTATCTCATCGAAGACGAAAAGCTCTGCGTCATGGACACGGTCGACGCCGCCTTCGGCCACGAGTGGCTCGACAATCTGCAGAAGGCGCTCGCGGGGAAGCGGCCCGACTACCTCGTCGTCCAGCACATGGAGCCCGACCACTCG
>JAFQUW010000154.1 GCA_017408325.1 Clostridia bacterium
CCGTGTCCTTCGTCGCCGCTGTTCCAGTAGGACTGACGCGCGTCCACGGAGAAGCCGACGGAGTCGGGAGCGACCTGCCAGCCGACCCGATCGAAGAGATAGAATTCAAACTCGGGCAGGATCAGCATCGTGTCGGCGACGCCAAGCTCTCTCATATAGTCCTCGGCGGCGCGTACGATGTTGCGCGGATACTGCTTCAAGGGGCGGTTTTGAGGCGTGTCGATGATCATCGCGTTGCCCGTCATGGAGAGCGTTTTGATCTCGCAGAAGGGGTCGATGAAGGCGGTGTCGGGATCGGGGATGAACACCATATCGCTCTTTTCCACCACGGCGTAACCGTAGTTGGAGGCGTCAAAGCCGATGCCCGAGACCATCGTATCTTCGGAGAAGTTCTGCGCGGGGATCGTCACGTGGCGGTACTGACCCGAGATATCGACCATCTTAAAATCGATCATTTTAATCTCGTGTTCCTCGATCAGTTTCAGAATGTCTTTTGCCGTCTTTGCCATAATCAAACTCCTTTTTCGTTCGGTTTTTGTCCGGTGTTTCGTTTTGTCTTCAAAATTCGCCCGCGGCAAACATCAGTGCCGACAGTGCACATAAGGGCGCGGTCTCACAGCGCAGAATGCGTTTTCCGAGCGTACAAACGGAAAGTCCCGCCTTGCGAGCAGCCTCGACCTCCTCTTCGGTCAGTCCTCCCTCGGGGCCGGTCAAGAGACTCGCCGTAGAAAACTCGTTTGCCTCGCGCACGGCGTCGGAAAAGGAGAATCCGTCCTCGTTTTCATAGAACAAAACGGGAAGCTCTGCCTCTGCAGCCTCGGCAATCGCCGCGGAAAAGCTCGGCAGCACACGCACCGTCGGGATCACACCGCGTCCCGACTGCTCGGCGGCGGACTCGGCGATCTTCTGCCAGCGGACGAGCTTATTTCTCAAGGACTTCTCGTCGGGGCGCGACACACAGCGCGCCGAGGCAAACGCCACGATCTCACACGCGCCGATCTCCGTCGCCTTCTGGATCACGTGCTCCAACTTGTCCGACTTGGGAAAGGCAAGGTACAGCCGCACAAAAACGCGCGGCTCACTCTCGCTTTTTCTGCGTGCAAGCACCGTCAGGGAAAGCATTTCTTTTTCCGCCGATTCCACGCGGCAGAGGCACTCCTCGCCCTCGCCGTCACAGACGACGACCTCCTCCCCCGCCTTCAGCCGAAGCACACGCGCGTGCGCGGCGGCATCTCCCGAGAGCAGAAGCGTGTCCGCGGCCATCTCTTCCTTCGTTACAAAAAATCGTGTCAATGTTTCCTCACTTTCCGTCTTCGCCGAATCGAAAATGCGAAAAGTAGCACTCGACCGAGCGCGTCATCTCGCGGGCAAAATCCGCGTTGTATTTTCGTCTGCAAAAGGCGCGCAGATGTTCTCCCCAGTCCTTCCCGGGATGGTTTTGCAAAAACATCTCGGAAAGCTCCTCCTCGCCCCGACGGCGGTAGGCGTTCTCCTGCACGATGTGACACATCCGTTCGCGCACAGGCTTCTTTCTCGCGATCTGCGACGGCGTCGGATAACCGATGACGAGCATCGCCGCGGGAAACACGTACTCCGGCAGATCCAACAGGTCGCGCATCGCTTCGTATTCTTCCGTGACGTCTCCGATGTAGCAGGAGCCAAGGCCCAGACTCTCGGCGGCGACCACCGCGTTCTGTGCCGCAATGAGCGCGTCGGACACGGCGAGAAGCAAATCTCCCGCACCGGGACGTCGCGGCTCGGCGCCGGCGAGCACAAGCGCGTCGTACCACTTCTGCACGTCGGCAAGAAAGATCAGCACCATCGGCGCTTTTGCAATGAAAGGCTGGTGGTCGCAAAGCTCGGCAAGACGCGCTTTTTTCGCCTCGTCCGTAACGTCGAGGATCGTATAAAGCTGCTGATTTCCCGCCGTCGGCGCCTCGGTGGCAGAAACAAGGATCGCCTCGCGCTTTTCCGCCTCCACCGCACGCTCTTCAAACTCGCGTACACTCTTGCGCGCCCGAAGCGCGCGGATCACCTCGTTCATACTCCGCCCCCTTTTTTCGTTTTTCTTTTATTATACCCCACAACCGCCCCCGTTGCAAGAAAAAAGACACCCAAATGGGTGTCTTTTTTTCGTGTCTATGGGCTACAAAAAAGATGTTTTCGGAATTTTTGCGTATGAATTCGAACTCTTGCATAAATCACGGCGAAAGCCGTGTATATCATCAATTCCGCAGGAATTGCATATCATCAAGACGAAGTCTTGTATATCATCATTGCGAAAGCAAAATACAGCCTGCGGCTGATGATATACACCATCGGTGATGAGATGCACGCTTACGCGTGATAATATTCCATTGCTTTCGCAATGGATAAAAAATCGACAGGTCGAAACCTGTCGATTTTTGGCGGAGTAGGAGAGACTTGAACTCTCGCACC
>JAFQUW010000155.1 GCA_017408325.1 Clostridia bacterium
CCTTTTTCGTATCGCTTTTCTTTTGCTTCTTTTCTTTTCTCGAAAAGAAAAGAAGAGAAAAAACAAAAAGCACCGCGCCTGCGGTGCTTTTTTTTGATTGATTTCCGGCTGCTTTCTCACTTCACGACGGCGTCGTCGTGGTGGCTTTCCGCCTCGCGCAGTGCCTCCTCGTCAAACAGTTTGTTTTCAAGCGTGAGCCGTTTCTGACGGTCGGAGATCGGCACGAAGATGCCGCCTGCGATGATCGTCAGATAGAAGGAGATGAATCGCCAGAGGAACATCGTTCCCGAGAGAAGGGAAGTGACGTCGCCCATCGCGATCGCGGCGTTCGGGGCGGCGGCGACCGCCTGTTGGTAGACCGTTTCAAAGAAGCCGTAGTAGGAGACCTCCGCGCCGCCGGCGGCGCCGGGGGTCGGGATGAAATAGGAGACCATCAAGACGAAGGCTTGCGCCGCCATCACGGTCAAAAAGTCTGCGCGCCCTGCGTCAAAGACGGGGGAGGCGAAGCAGGCCATATAGAGGAAGTAGGGGATCAGACACTGGAAGACGAACTGGAAAAAGGAGAAGAAAAAGGCGGTCAGATACATCTTCAAGGAGCGCCCGAGCATGGTAATGTTTCGGTGGAAGAGGGCGAGCTGTGCGTGGATCTTGTCGTAGCGGCCCTCGGGGTCGCGGCAGAGACGGAGCTTCGCAAACAGATTGACGCCGAAACGGACGATGCGGTCCGTCGTACGGGGACTCTTCATCAAAAGGATGAGGAAGCTCACGTAGGTCAGATTGCAGACAAGCCCCGCGAGGAGTAACACGGCAAAGCCCGTCATTTCGGTGAAATAAGAGAGGCGCAGGATGACCATCACGATCGAGAAGACGACGAGCGCAAGCTGATAGATGAGACTGCGCACCGCGACGATGGCACTCGCGGCACCCGTGGTCATGCCTTTTTTCTGCAAAGAATAGATCTGCATCGGCTGACCGCCCGTGGAGAAGGGGGTGATGCAGCAGTAAAGCAGCCCCACCATCGAGGCGGAGAAGGAGTAGCCGAATTTCCAGCCGCGGTAGATGTGCGTCGAGATCGTGTGAAAAGAGGCGGCCTCCATCACCCAGACCATCGCCGCCGCGCCGAAGGCGAGCAGAAGCCACAGCGGGCTCATGTTTTGGAAGATCGTGGAGAGAGCGCCGATGCCGCCGGTTGCCACGACGAAATAGATCAGAATACCGGCGCAGATGGCGATCGTTATGTAACCGAAGAGGTTCTGTTTGAGTGTTTTCATAAAGAACTTACGCAAGCGAACTTAAGAGTTCTGCCACCTTTTCTTTGAATTCTTCTGCCGTGCCGTTGTTGGTGATGTAACGGTCGGCGATGGCGATCGGGCCGCCTTTTTCCGAATTTTCGATTTCCGCATAGTCACGGCTCTTTGCCTCCTCGGCGCTCAGCGGCCGAATTTCGCGCGTGGCAAGACGGCTGTAGCGCTTCTGGCGGTCGGTGACGACGGCGACGAGGAGAAGGTTTTGAAAACGCTCCTTTAAGACCTTGTATTCCGACCAGGAGTAAAGCCCGTCGAGGACGACGTTGCCGTGCTTGAGTCCCTCCTCGATCTTCGGCAGGGTCTTGATGGCGAAGGCGGCGGGACCGAGGTCGCGGCGCAGTCCTTCGCGCACCATGCGTTCGTTTTTCTCGTTCTTTTCGAGTCCCAGGCGGGCAAGCTCGTCCATCGTGACGCCGCCGAAGTACACGAGTGTGTAGCCGGCGGAGACGAAGGCCTCGGTGGCGACGCTTTTTCCCGCGCCGCACATTCCGACGAATGCAACCAAATTGGGCATAGAAAGTCTCCTTTCAGGTAGATCGGGTCAGTCGTTTTGCGTAAATGCGCGAGTGGATTCGCAGACGTAGATGCGGTGGTAGTCGCGCTTGGGATAGTGCTTTTCGAGCGTCTCGTCGACGAGGTCGGAGCTGTTCAGATCCATCTTGGCGATGATCTTGCCCGAGAGCACGAGCTTTGCTTCTTCGAAATAGACGTCTTTTCCTTCTTGGACGGGCGTCAGTCCGCAGAGGGCGAGTTTATCCTCGTCTCGACCGCTTGTGCGACCGAGGTAGGTCAGTTCCTTGCGGTAGCCGTCGCCGAAGAAGGAGAGGGTGACGGTGTCGGTGTTTTCTAAAATGTCGTAGGTATATCGGCAGGGACGCACCATGACAAAAAAGACGTCGCGCTCCCACATGACGCCCATTCCGCCCCAACCGATGGTCATCGAATTTTTGCGCTTTCCGTCGGTCGCGGAGAGCAGTGCCCAGCGGCGGTTCAGTCCTTCGAAAATATTGTCGTGTAAGGCGTGGATATCCAGTTCCATCATCGTCTCCTTGGGAATTCGTTACGTTGTATTATATGCCCACCCGTTCGGAATGTCAAGGAAGCGGCTCGTCACCTTCTTCCCAGAAGGCGCGGATGAGATCCTCGATCTGTTCGGGGTCGTCGACGAGCTCCGGCTCCTGCCACGAGGCGGGGAAGAGCGAGGTAAAGCCCTCGGAAAGGTATCGCTCGTCGCAGAGAATGAGAAATCCGCGGTCGTTTACCGTGCGGATGACGCGCCCCGCGCTCTGCAGGACGCGACCGAAGCCGGGGTAGGTGTAGCCGAGGGCGGCACCGTCCTCCTCTCGCTCGTCGAAGCGGCGGCGCACCGCCTCCGCTTCGGGAGTGGGCGGCGGCATCCCCACGCCGAAGATGACCTCGCCGAGGAGCTTGTCGCCCACGAGGTCGACGCCCTCGGAGAAGAGGCCGCCCATCACGGCAAAGCCCAACAGGCGCACGGCGCGCTTCTGCGAGAAGGCGGCAATGTACTCTTCGCGCGCCTTTTCGTTCATCTGCGGACTCTGGCAGAGGATGAGATCGCGCGGACGAAGCGTGCGGTACGCCTCCACGACGCGGTTCATGTACTCAAACGAGGGGAAAAAGACCATATAGTTTCCCACACGCGGCTCGACTGCGTTTGCAATGATGCGCGCGGCAAAGGGTGCGGTGCGTTCGCGGTCGTGGTAGAGCGTGGAGATCGGGCAGGTGAGGATCTTTAAGTGCTCACGGTCAAAGGGCGAGGGTAATTCGAGGAAGTTGTCCTCCTCTCCGCCGAGCATCCCGAGGTAGTAGTTCTTCGGGGAGAGGGTCGCGGAAAAGAAGATGCACATGCCGAAGTCGCGCGTGATGGTGCGCACCTTCTCGCTCGGGTCAACGAGCAAGAGCTTTGCGCCGCCGTCCTCGAACGTGCACAGTGCCCACCTGCGGTCGAAGTCGTCGTTGGCTTCCAGAAAGGCGCACAGTTCAAAATAGAGTTCTTTTGCGGTGGTGATGAGTTCCGCCGAGTATTCGCGCCCGCTTTTTTTCGAGGTGATCGGGCAGAGGGCTTCTGCCAGTTCGCTTGCCGCACCCAAGAGATGCGTCGGCGGCTCAAAGGAGATCGGATCGTACCCCTCCGCCTTGTTCGGGCGGTTGTCAAAGAGCGCGGCAGACAGGCGTCGCGCCGCACCGACGACCTCGGGACACTTCGAAAAGAGCGGCGTGGAGAAGACCTCCAACATCTTCGGCGTCAGGGCGGCGGAGAAGCTCTCGCGCACGCGCACGACGAGGTTGTGCGCCTCGTCGCAGAGGATGGCGTAGTTCTCCTCGCGGCACTGATAGCGTTTTAAGGATGCGTGGGGGTCAAAGATGTAGTTGAAGTCGCAGACGACGACCTCGCAGTAGAGCGAGGCGGCCAGGGACAATTCAAAGGGACACAGTTCAAATTCACGCGCCGTCGCTTGAATCGCGGCGGGGGTGATGTGCCCGTAGGTGGAAAAGAGGCGGCGAAGCGCCTGCGCCTCGCGGTCTCGGTCGGGGTGCTTGTTGGCACAGACGCTGTGTTCGCAACGAGATCCGTTTTGGCAGATGCGCGCCTTCGCCGAGAGGGTGATCGTGTGCAGATACGGGTCGTCTCCTTGCAGAAACGAGAGGCTTTGTGCGACCTGCGGCTGCAGAGAGCCGCGCGGCGTCAGATAAAACGCCTTGGCAATGTGCCCTTTTGCGAGGGCTTTTAAGGAAGGATAGAGCACGGAGAGCGTTTTGCCGATGCCGGTCGGTGCGAGCGCGAAGAGGTTCTGTTTGTCGCGGATGGCGGCGTAACTCTCCTGCATCAAAGCCTTCTGTCCGGCGCGCAGGCTCCGATAGGGAAACCGCAGGGCAGACAGGCTCTCGTGGCGAAAACGGATCGAGTCGGGGGTCAGGTGGAGGATGTCGCAGAGCGAGCGAAATGCGCGTTCCACCGCGCAAAACGCATCGTCTTTCGTGATCGTCTGCACGTGCTCCTCCGAGAGGCGCAGACCGACGGTGTCAAGTCCCTGCGACTCGCAAAAGACGAATGCGACCGCCGCCGCCCAGTCCCGACGGGCATGTCGGTCTGAGATCTGCGGAATCGTCAGAACGGGAAGAGAGTCCCGATCCTCCACGACGGGGATCGCGGAAAACAGCGTGACGGAAATGCCGCCCGAGAAAAACTGCGCGTCAAAGACCGCCTCGTCGCAAAAGAGCGGGACGCGGGAGATCTCATGGCAGGAGAGGGTGACGCAAGGCGTCCCCTGTTCGTTGAGAAACAGTTTCAAGGTCGGTTTTTTCCTCGGTCGTTTTGAGCGCGGCGGCGAGATAGTCGACGAACGCTCTCGTCAGGTTTTGATAGAGAGACAGGGTGGGAAGGTGTCGGACGCGAACCTCTATCGGCTCGTACAGCCGTCCGCCGTAAACGAAGGATCTCGTCAGGCAGAGAAGTGCCGACTCCTCCGAAAGGGAGGAAAAGGAGAGCGTGTCGCGCGGACTCATTCCGCAGGAGAGTGCACATTCGGCGAAAAAACCGTGCGGCAGAGTGAGCCGTTTTCCGCCCTCAAAGAGAAGGAGTGCGCATTTTTTCGGTGCGGCTTTTCCCCGCGCCGAAGCGCAGTAGACGTCGGCAAAGACGGGAGAAGGACTCGCCTCTTTGAGGTTTTCGTGGCGCAAAAAAAGATCTGCGAGATGCGCCGTATCACCGAATACGGTCAAGACCTCACCTGCTTTCATCGTGGTTTCAACAACAAGTATCGGTCTTTTTCTTCGTTTTATTCCGCTTTACTTCGCGCTGGGATCCACGAAGGAGGCGACGGCTGAGTAGATGTGTTTTTTCAGTTCTTCCTTTCCGAGACCGCTCTTTGAGGAGAAGAGGATCATCGGCGTATCGGAGGGGAGCTCTGCCGTCTCAAGGATCGCCTCGCGCTGGCGGTTTGCGGCCGTGGGGGAGAGTTTGTCGGCTTTCGTGGCTACGATCACAAAGGGAGTCTCGGTCTGCGTGAGGAAGTCGATCATGACAAGGTCGTCTTTGGTCGGGCCGACCTTGAGGTCGATGAGCTGGAGGACGAGCGTGAGGGAGTCGTTGTTCTGGAAATAGCGGTCCGCGATCCCGGCAAGGGCGCGGCGTCCCTCGCCGCTTCGGGCGGCAAAGCCGTAGCCGGGCAGGTCGACGAGGTAGAACTTCTTTTCACATTCGTAGAAGTTCACCGTCACGGTCTTTCCGGGCGAGGAAGAGACGCGTGCGAAGTTCTTGGTGCCGAGCAGGCGGTTGATGAGGGAGGATTTTCCCACGTTGGAACGCCCCGAAAGGGCGATCTGTGCCTTGCGGTCGCGCGGAAATTGGTCGGGGCGACCGGCGGTCATTTTCAAAACGGTGTCGTTTGCGTGCATGGTGCGTATCCTTAAGAAAGTTGGGTGGCACGGGGTGCGGAGGTGATGGGAAGCGGCGCGAGGTGCGGTCGGTCTTCGCTCATTTCCTTCGGCAGAAGGGCGAGGTCGATCACCTCGCGGATGTCGGAGACGGTGTGGAAGACGAGGCTGTTTTTCACCTCTTGGTCTACGTCCTCCAGGTCGCGTTCGTTTGCCTTCGGGATCAGAACGGTCGTCATACCGGCCGCAGCGGCAGCGGCGCATTTCTCGCGCAATCCGCCGATGGCGAGCACCTTTCCGCGCAGGGTGACCTCGCCCGTCATGGCGAGATCCGTGCGGCAGGGACGCCCCGAAAGTTCGCTCAAAAGTGCCGTGGTCAGAGCAATGCCCGCGCTCGGGCCGTCCTTGGGGACGGCGCCCTCGGGCAGATGGACGTGGATGTCGCGCGTCTTGTAAAAATCGGGGGACGTCACGCCGAATTCCTCGGCGCGGGCGCGGATGAGCGAGAGGGCACATTCGGCGGATTCCTTCATCACGTCGCCGAGTGAGCCCGTCAGGCGCAGCTTGCCGTCACCGGAAAAGGAGAGCACTTCGATCTTGAGAAGTTCGCCGCCCGCCTCGGTCCAGGCGAGTCCGTTGACGACACCCGTCGTGCCTTCGGCTTCCTTTTCTTCGCGAAGGAATCGTTTTTTGCCGAGCAGTTTTTCAACCGTCGCGGCTTTGACGGTCAGTCTCTTGTATTCACCCTCGGCGACGCCGCGCGCCGCACGGCGGCAGACTTTCGCGAGGCTTCTTTCCAGGTTTCGAACGCCCATTTCGCGCGTATAATATTCAATGATGTCGAAGATCGCCTCGTCCGTGACGCGCAGGTTTGACTTTTTGAGTCCGTGGCGCGTCATTTGCTTGGGAAGCAGGTGATTCTTGGCGATGGCGAGTTTTTCGCCCTGCGTGTAGCCGGGAACTTCGATGAGTTCCATGCGGTCGAGGAGGGCTTTGGGAATCGTGTCACGCGTGTTTGCGGTGGCAAGGAAGATGCAACCGGAAAGATCCACGGGCAGTTCCACAAAGTGGTCGCGGAAGGCGTGATTCTGCTCGGGGTCGAGCACCTCCAAAAGGGCACTGGCAGGGTCGCCGTGCGCGTCGCGGGTGAGTTTGTCGATCTCGTCCATGACGATGAGCGGATTCATGCTTCCCGCCGTTTTGAGCGCGTGGATGAAGCGACCGGGCATCGAGCCGATGTAGGTCTTGCGGTGACCGCGGATGTCTGCCTCGTCGCGCACGCCGCCGAGCGACAGACGCACGTATTTGCGTCCGAGGGTCTTGGCGATGGAGGCGCCGATGGAGGTCTTGCCGACACCGGGAGGTCCGACGAGACAGAGGATCTGTCCGCCGAGGGAGGGTGCGAGCGATTTCACCGCGAGGTATTCCAGGATGCGGTCTTTGACCTCGCGCATACCTTCGTGATCGGCGTCGAGCTGTTTTTTGGCCGCCGCAAGGTCGAGCGTGTCGGTCGTGACGGTGCCGAAGGGGATCTCCAGACAGGTGTCAATGTAGCCCGAGAGGACGCTCGCCTCAGCGGAACCGAAGGGCATCTTCGAGAGTTTTTGTGCGTCGTGCAGGAGACGTTCGCGCAGTTCATCCGGCAGTTTCGCCGCACGGATGCGCTCGGAAAGTTCGTCCGCCTCGGAGTATTCTCCCTCACCGAGCTCGTCCTGAATGACCTTCATCTGCTCGCGCAGGTAGTAGTCGCGCTGATTCTGGTCCATGTGTTCTTTGACTTTTTCGGCGATCGAACTTTCCAGCTTTAAGACGTTGATCTCCTTTTCCATCACCATAGACAGAAGTTCCATGCGGCGCAGGGGATCGAATTCGTCGAGGATCGCCTGCTTGTCCTGGAATTTATACAGGACGTTTGCGGCGATGAAGTCGCACAGAAGCGCGGGATTTTTGATCGACTGGACGGCGTTTAAGATGTCGCCGGAGACCTTTGGAAGGAACTTGACGTATTCGGAGAAGCGGTCGAGTACCGTGCGCATCCGCGCTTCGGCGGCAAGCGTGCCTTCTTCGATCTCGATCTGTTTTTTCATCACCTCGGCATAGATCGCGCCGGTCTTTTCTCTTCTGCGCATCGAGAGAAGTTCCGCGCGTGACACACCTTCCACCACGACGCGGAATTCGCGGTCGGGCAGACGCAGAGACTGCTTGATGCGTGCGACGGTGCCGACCGAGTAGAGATCCTTCTGCTCGGGGCGATCGACGGAGGGGTCTCGCTGGGTGACGATGAAAATGAGTTTATCGGTGGAGATCGCCTCCTGCAGGGCGGCAACGGATTCTTCGCGGCGCACTTCAAAACTTGCGGGCACACCGGGGAAGATCACCACGCTGCGCGCGGCAAGCGTGGGGAGAAGTTTCTGCGTGACGATCTCAAAGGTTCTGGACATAAATTCGGATCCTCTCTTTGGAGTAAGTATAGGCTTATTTATTATATCATAAGTCAATGCCTTTGTAAACTTCAAAAAAACAGAAGAAAAATCAAAAAAATTTTGTTTCTGGCGAAATGTTTTGTTGAAAAACAAAATATTTTATGTTATAATGCTTTTTGATTGGAGTTTTGGACGGGGAAGTGCCCGTCAAAACCGTTTCGTATCCGAGGCATAAAAGGAGAATCGGCCGTGAATTTGTTTGGCGGAGTCATTTCGATCAGCAATCTTTACACCTTGCTGTTTGTGGTGTTCGCGGTTCTTTTCTTAGGTTACGCCTTCGGAAGGATCACGGTCAAAGGAATCTCTCTGGGAGGCGCGGGCGTGTTCATCGTCGCCCTTCTCGTCGGTGCGCTGTGCTTTTCGGTCAACGACGTCGGAGAGCTGCTCTTTTTCGCATCCGCAAAACCCTATGATTTCAACACCGGCCTCTCTCTGGTGGAGAGTTTGGGTCTGATTTTGTTCGTCACCTCCGTCGGGTACATCGCGGGGCCGAAGTTTTTCGGCAATTTCCGCCGCAACTTCAAGTCCTACGTGCTGCTCGGCGTTGCGATCATCGTCGCGGGCGGTCTTTGTGCCGTCGCTTGCATTTTTGCCGGTGAGGCGCTCGGATACGGTTCTTCGATTAAAGATCAGGACGGATTCGTCGCGATGATCGTCGGCCTGCTCTCGGGTGCTTTGACGAGCACTCCCTCCTTCTCCGCGGCAAAATCCGCGGTATCTTCCGAGTTTACGGGACTGGTGAGCGTCGGATACGGCATCGCGTACATTTTCGGTGTCATCGGCGTGGTCCTGTTCGTGCAGATCATCCCGAAGCTGACGCGTGCAAATATGGAAGAAGAACGCGCGAAGCTGGTCAGCCGTTCGGAAGAAACGGAAGAAAAGAAGGCAAAAAAACTCTTTGAATTTGACCGCCTCGGCCTTGCGGGCTTTGCTTTGGCGGCAGTGCTCGGAACCGTTGTCGGTCAGATCAAGATTCCGCTGACCGCCGAGGGTCTTGACGGCACCTGCTTCTCGCTGACGACCACGGGCGGCTGTCTTCTTATGAGTTTGATCTTGGGTCACTTCGGCAGCCTCGGCCGCTTGAACGTGATGCCCACGGTCAGCACGCTCAAGCTCTTCCGCGAACTCGGTCTCGTCTTGTTCCTCGTGGGCGCGGGCATTCCCGGCGGCGCGGAATTTGTGGCGAATTTCGATCCGATGTATTTCGTCTACGGCGTCTTTATGACCACCGTTCCGATGATTCTCGGCTATCTGTTTGCAAAGTACGTATTGAAACTCAGTTTGCTCAACAACCTCGGTTCCATCACCGGCGGTATGACCAGCACCCCTGCCTTGGGCACGCTCATCGGCGTGGCGGGGACGGAGGACGTGGCCGCGGCCTATGCGGCGACGTACCCGATTGCCCTGATTACGGTTGTCCTTGTTTCACAGTTTCTTGTGATTTTATTTTAAGTAATTATTTTTTAGGAGGATTTCAGAATGAAAGCACTGGACCTGAGCATCTACGGCATCAGCGGCACGACCGAGATCGTGCACAACCCCTCGTACGAGGAACTCTTTGCGGCGGAGACCGACGCGTCTCTGGAAGGTTTCGAGAAAGGTCAGCTGACCGAACTCGGTGCCGTCAACGTCATGACCGGCATCTACACCGGCCGTTCCCCCAAGGATAAGTTCATCGTCATGGACGACACTTCCAAGGACACCGTCTGGTGGACGTCCGACGAATTTGCAAACGACAACAAGCCCGCGTCCATCGAGGCGTGGAACGCCTGCAAGAAGCTCGCCATGGATCAGCTCTCCGGCAAGAAGCTGTACGTCATGGACCTCTTCTGCGGCACCAACAAGGACTCCCGTATGGCGATCCGCTTCGTCATGGAAGTTGCCTGGCAGGCTCACTTAGTGAAGAATATGTTCATCACCCCCACCGCCGAGGAGCTTGAGAACTTCAAGCCCGACTTC
>JAFQUW010000017.1 GCA_017408325.1 Clostridia bacterium
GATCTCGGGGTATTCTTTTGCGATCTCTTTGCAAAGGTTTAAGAACTTGCCGTCGGTGGTCTTGATGACGTTGGCCTTGGTGACGATGGCGACGCGTTTCTTGCCGTTCTGACGGGCGAATTCAAACGCCTGTCGCGCGATGCGCTCGGTGCCGCCCGTGGTCGTCACGACGAAGTCCACGGAGAGATCCTCGCTCGGGGAAACACCGCGGCTTCCCACGGCGTAGGAGCCCTCGGTGTTCTCGCGGAAGAAGGTCCAGTCGATTCCCTCTGCGGGGACCTTGACGGGGCGCACGTTTGCGTACAGGTCGAGCGCCTTTCGCATCGCGACGTTCGCGCTTTCGATGTTCGGGCGTCCGTCGCCTGCCTGCGGAGTGGTGGTCGGTCCCTTCAGGATGACGTGGCATTCCTTGAGCGCGGCCAGCACGTCGTCGGGGATCGCCTGCATCACTTCACAGCGGTGCTCGATGGTCAGCCCGTCGATGTCACGGAATTCCACGCGACCCTCGGCGACCTCGTCGGCGAGCAGATGCTCCAGGACTCGGCGCGCCTCGTGCGTGATGACGGGGCCGATGCCGTCGCCGCCGCAGACGCCGATGATGAGCGGCTTTAAGTTCTTGTAGTCGGGAACCGCTTCTCCTTCGCGGATCTTTTCGGCGCGCTCTTGCTGTTCGGTCAGGAGTGCACGGAAGCGCTCAACGGCACCTTCTAAATCAAATTTGTTGTTTTGCATGATCGTTCTCCAATCTTGTCCGGGTGATGTTGGATCTTCTCACAAGTTTTCAAAAATGTGGAAAAACGCATTCTTTTTCACACCCGAAACAGAGTTATCAACAGGAAAATCTTGGAATTTCCACCCAAAAGAGGGCAGATCCTTGACTTTTCCACAGTTGTCCACAGGCTGTGGACAACTTTTGTGCATAAAATTTCAGGGCAAAACCGCCCGTTATGCGCGTTTTATTCGTCGACCTCCGCGCGGGGGATCGCGTTGAGAGAGAGAGGCGCGGGAGCACCTTTCTGCGCTTCAAAATAGGCCTGGGCACCGATCATTGCCGCGTTGTCGCCGCAGAGAGAGACGTCGACGGGAAGAAAACGGATGCCGTTTTGTTCACAAAAATCGCCGAGCGCGCGGCGCAGGCCGGAGTTTGCGGCAACGCCGCCGGCGAAGACGAGGGTCTCGATCGCCTCTTCGGCGTGCACGTTTCCGACGCGGTCGACGAGGCCCTCCTGCACCACGTGTGCAAAGGATGCGGCCAGTTTTTCGCGCTCGAGTTTTTCTCCTTTTTGCGCGAGGTTGTGCGCGAGGTTGACCACGGCGGTCTTGAGGCCGGAGAAGGAGAAGTCGAAGGGGTTGTCCTTGAGTGCGGGGCTCGGCAGAGCGTAGAATTCGTCGCCGTGAAACGCGTCGGCGAGTTCTTGCAGTTCCCGTCCGCCGGGGTAGGGGATCGAGAGCACGCGGGCCACTTTGTCAAAGGCTTCGCCCGCCGCGTCGTCGCGCGTGGTGCCGAGCAGGGTAAAATCGGTGTAATCGTTGACACGGGCAAGGAAGGTGTGTCCGCCCGAGAGGATGAGCGCGTGGAAGGGGGGCTTGAGCGCGGGATCCTGCAGATACGCCGCGGCAATGTGGCCGCGCAGATGGTTGACGTCGTAGAGCGGCAGGTGATAGCGATAGGCGAGTGATTTGGCAAAGCTGACGCCCACCAAAAGCGCACCGACGAGTCCCGGACGGTTGGTCACGGCGACGGCGTCGAGGTCTTCCATCGTAAGATCTGCATCCGAAAGAGCCTTTTCGCAGACGGCGGTGATCGCCTCCGTGTGCGCGCGCGAAGCGATCTCCGGCACGACGCCGCCGTAGACGGCGTGCAGGGGGATCTGCGTGCGGACGACGTTTGAGAGCGTTTTTCGTCCGTCTTCGACGACGGCGGCCGCCGTTTCGTCGCAGGAGGATTCGATGGCGAGGATCTTCAAAGTCGGACTTCCTTTCCGGAATGAGTGTAGACGACGGCGTTTTCCGTCGGGTTTTTGTAAAAGGAGCGGCGCGTGCCGCAGGGGACAAAGCCCAGCGATTCGTAAAGGCGTCTTGCGGCAAGGTTCGATTCACGCACTTCCAAGGTCAGACACGCACCTGCTTCGGCGGCGCACCTCAGCACCTCGGAGAGGAGCATCTTTGCGTAGCCTCGGCGGCGAAACGCGGGGGCGATGAAACAGGTCTCGAGTTCCCCGTAGTCGCAGACGAGGCGAAAGGCGGCGTAGCCGACGAGTTCCTCGTTTTCGCGCAGCACGAGCACCGTGGAAGACCCTTCACGGGAAAAGGCGCGAAAAGCCTCTTCGCTCCACGGTTCACTCGACCAATCGGCCTCAAAGGCGGCCAGCAGAGGAAAATCCGCTTCAGTTGCTTTCGCGAACAAGAATGCGTCCTTCCTTGACGAGTCGGTCGATCTGGTTTGAGACGTTGACGTAGAAGTATTTGGCGGCGGCAAGATAGGCGTCGTAGTCTTTGCCGCAGGGCTTTGCAACGGTAAAGCAGCCGTCCGTCGGCCAGGCGAGTGCGCGGTCGTTGTAAAAGGCGTTGAGACGCTTGTCCATCGTGCGGCAAAGACCGTGCGCACGGTGGATCTCGGGGGTCAGCGCGACGCTTTTGTGCCCGGAGATGTCAATGCCGTAGAGCTCTGCCATTGCACGCACCGCGAGGGGATCGACGGGGGTGCCTTCTTTGGCGTAGATGCCCGCAGAATGGAATTCACAGTCGAGGTTTCGTTCTTTTGCAAAGAAGTTGCCGCAGGCGGCGGCCATCGGTGCACAGCAGGTATCGCCTTCGTCGGCGTAGAGGAAGGAATGGATCACGTTAGTCATGTCGGTTTTGTCCTTTTTTCGAAATTAATATCCGAACGAGCCGGAGAGGCTGTCGTCGTTGAAGACCCACTCGCGCACGTTGATGACGGTGAATTCTTCGGGGGAGTTGCGGATGACGACGGTGGAGATGCCGGCGTTGATGACGGAGCGCTTGCACATCGAGCAGCAACAGGCGTCGCTGACGAGATCCCCCGTCTGCGCGTCGAGACCCACAAGATAGAGCGTGGAACCGAGCATGCTTTCGCGGCTTGCGGCGATGATCGCGTTCATCTCCGCGTGCACGCTGCGGCAGAGTTCGTAGCGTTCGCCGCGCGGAATGTTGAGTTTCTCGCGCCTGCAGTACTGCAGATCGCAGCAGTTCTGGCGGCCGCGGGGAGCACCGTTGTAGCCGGTGGAGAGGATGGAGTCGTTTTTGACGAGGATTGCGCCGTACTTTTTGCGAAGGCAGGTCGCGCGCTGGGCGACGGTCTGGGCGATGTCGAGGTAGTAGTTTTCCTTGGACTGGCGAAGGGTGTCTTCCATGGGTCGGATCTCCTTTTTCGTCGGCGTTTTTACAGGGTCTTGGCGAATTCTTTCAAGAAGGCTTTGAATTCCTCTCCGCATTCGGGGTGGAGGACGCCTTGTGTGACGTTTGCGGTCAGAAAGCCGAGTTTCGAACCCATGTCGTAGCGCGTGCCTTCGAATTCGTAGGCAAGCATACCCTCGGTCTGTGCGAGGACGCGCATTGCGTCGGTGAGTTGGATCTCGCCGCCCGCACCGGGTTCGGTCTTTTCAAGAATGTCGAAGATCGACGGGGGCAAAAGTGCGCGACCGAGGATCGACTGGCAGGAGAAACGCGCCTCTTTCGTCTGCGGCTTTTCGACCATGTCGCTGACGGCAAAGACCTGGTCGCGGATCGGTTCGATCTTCAAAGAGGAGTAACGGCGGATGTCCTCTTCGCTGACGGTCTGGCTTGCAAGCACGCCGCGGCCGAATTCTTCGTAGAGTTCGCACATGGAGAGGGCGGTGGGCTTTTCGGAGAGGATGATGTCGTCGCCGTAGAGGACGAGGAAGGGTTCGTCGCCGACGAAACTCTTTGCACAGAGCACCGCGTGGCCGAGTCCGCGCGCCTCTTTCTGGCGCAGGAAGGTGATGTTTGCCATCTCGGCGATGCGGCGCAGTTCTGCGCACTCGCTCTCCTTGCCTTTTTTGAGAAGCGCACCCTCGTAGTCGGGGGAGTAGTCAAAGTAGTTTTCCATCACCTCTTTGCCGCGCGCGGTGATGATGAGGATGTCCGTGATGCCCGCACCGACGGCTTCCTCCACGAGGTATTGCATCGCGGGGCGGTCGGTGATGGGGAGCATCTCTTTGCAGACGCCCTTGGAAATGGGGAGCATACGGGTGCCGAGACCGGCGGCGGGGATGACTGCTTTTTTGATTTTCATGTTCATTCTCCTGTTTTTGAAGTTCGGAAAAAAGACGATCGGTTCAAGACAAGGTAGAGGGGAAGACCGAGGCCGTAGGCGGCGAGTGCTTCTCCCGCGCCCACGGTGACCACTGCGGAAAAGTAAGTGGGGGCAAAGGCGGCGTCGGGCGTGGTGAAGGCGATGATAAAAGGTACGATCAGGGCGTTTGCCAGCACCGTCGGAAGACCGCAGAGCCATTTTGAATACGTTTTTTTGCTCTTCCCCAAGCGCACGGTGAAGAACACGGCGATCACCGTCGCTCCCGTGCCGAGCACGAGATCGAGAGGCAGGATGAGCGGGGAAGAGAGGTTGGCGATTAGGCAACCGAGGATCAATCCGATACCCGTTTCCGGAAAGAGCATGGGCAGGACGCACAGTGCCTCCGATACCCGCAGTTGCAGTGCACCGAAAGAGAGCGCGGATAAGGGCGGCGTGAGGGTCAAAGCGACATAGAGTGCCGCGACGACCGCCGCGCGCGTCAGTTTCAAAAGGGACTTCGGTTTCATCGGTCAATGATCCAATCCGGAAAATAATATCACTTTATTATATATGCAAAGTAGAAAAAAGGCAAGGAAAAGCGAAAAGAAAAACGAAAAAAACTTCAAAAATTTCCCTTGACAAAGACAAAAACTTGTGATAGTATAATGGTCGCGCAAAAAGCGCACCCACGCGCCAGTAGCTCAGCTGGATAGAGTGTTTGGCTACGAACCAAAAGGTCGGGGGTTCGAGTCCCTTCTGGCGTACCAAAAATCGCTTGCCCATACGGGCAGGCGATTTTTGCTTTTTATGAACCGAGGGGACTCGAACCCTGAGAGGGCTTGCGGCGAAAAGGGCGACAGTCCGGGGGACTGTCGTTCCGCCGCAAGGTGCGCAGTCGGAGCGGAGCGCCGACAAGCAGTGCAGGTTGCGAAGCAACGTGCGTCCCTTCTGGCGTACCAAAAATCCTCGTTCTTCGGAACGAGGATTTTTCATTTGTGCCGCAGGCACAACATCATTTGACCGAAGGTCAACATCATTTCGAGCGCAGCGAGAACATCGTTTCTCATTTCACGGC
>JAFQUW010000156.1 GCA_017408325.1 Clostridia bacterium
AAAAATGCGTGTGGAACACACGCGCACGCTCTGCGCCGAGCGCTTCCTCCATGCGGTCGAGAAGCGCCGCGAAGGCGGCTTCCGAGTTGACCTCGCCGTGGGTGCGGCTGTTGAGATGACCGAAGTCGACGCACGGCAAAAACCGCTCGTCCACCCCACACATGGTCAACACTTCCTCAAACGTGCCGAGCTGGTTGATCTTGCCCATCGTTTCGGGGCAGATGTGCACCTGCGACAGACCCGCCTCATCCAGCGCACGTTGCGCCTTGGCGAGCGTTTCGCACGCAAGCGCCGTCGCATCCTCACGCGACAGACCGCCCAGTCCGCCCGGATGCACCACGATGCGGTCGCCCCCGAGGCGCACCACCGCGTCGGCGGAATCGAGAATGTAGCGCACCGAATTGTCGCGTTTTTCGGGTTCTTTGGAGGCAAGTGAGATGAAATACGGCGCGTGAAGCGACACGGCAATATCGTTTGCGGCGGCCTCTTTGGCGATCTGCACCGCCGTCGTGTCCGACAGGCGCACACCGCGACCGCACTGGTATTCATACGCCGAGAGACCCAAAGAACGAAGCCACGCAGGGGCTTGGAATGTGGATTTGAAACCGGCTTCGTAGAACGCGTCCGCGTTGCCGGCAGGCCCGAATCTCGCCGTCATCGGCGATCCCTTCTTTCTTGTTTTTTACGATAACGGGCGAGCACGCCCTTCTCCAGCCGACGGCGCACCCGAAAGCTCCATCCTGTCTCTTCCTCGATGGGGATGAGCTGAGTCACGCGGATGCCGCACAGGCGCGCGCCAAGCACATCGGTGAAGGTTTGATCCCCGATCGCAAGGCATTCGCCTTTCGTTACACCGAGCGTCTTGACCGCGCGACGAAATCCGAACGGAAGCGGCTTCACGGCGGTGTGAATGTACGGCAAACCGATGCGCGCGGCAAACGGGTCGATCCGCGGTCGTTTGGAATTGGAAACCAGCATACAACGGATGCCGCTCTCCTGCACGGCTCTGAGCCACGCGTCCACCGCTTCGGGAAGCTCCTGACTGTGGTGGCGCGTGAGCGTGTTGTCCACGTCGAGCAACACCGCCTTGACCCCCATCGCCTGCAGCTCCTCGGTCGACAGGTCGGTGATGCGGTTTTTGAGAATGGTCGGGTGAAACAGCGACACACCGTCCCCTCCTTTACAATCGGCGCATATGCAAAAAAGCAGGCATCGCTGCCTGCTTTTTTTGAGCGCTCTTATTTGAACTTTCTTTTACGGGCAGCTTCCGACTTCTTCTTACGTTTCACCGAAGGCTTTTCGTAATGCTCTCTTTTGCGAACTTCCGCAAGGACACCGGAGCGGGCGCAGGACTTCTTCCAGCGGCGCAGCGCGCTATCCAAGGACTCGTTCTCTTTTACTCGAATTTCCGACATTGACTATTTCCCTCCCTCCGCCATACAGCAGGGGCAAATTTTTGAATAAGCGAAAAACTTCGCATAATAGGATTATATCGTATTCTTTGCCGTTCGTCAAGAGTTTTTTTCAAAACATTTCCGTTTTTCCCATTCTCAGGGACGAACCACGATGTT
>JAFQUW010000157.1 GCA_017408325.1 Clostridia bacterium
GACCCACGGGACCCGTTTACGGGTGGTAAGTAGCAGATGCATGGCTGGCAGGCCAACAACCGGCGCACTTGTGCGCTGCCAGTATTATTAGGGCTTTGCCCGAAAATGAAATACCCCCCGCTATGCGGGGGGATTTTTTTTTTTCTTTTTATTTTCCCTTGCTGTCCTTGAGCGGCACGACGCTGTTGAAGGTATTCTCGTAGCGCGTATCCTTGCAGTAATAACCCATACGGACAAACTGGAAGGTGTCCCCTTCCTTCGCTTCAGCAAGAGAAGGTTCGCCGAACGCACAAAGTTCGTGACGACTGTCGGTGTTCAAAAAGTCGAGGCAATCCGTGCCTTCCGGCAACGCGGACATATTCTCGCGCGTGAACAGGTGTTCAAAGTTGACCGCAGTCAGCGCATAGGCGTGTTCCTTGGAGAGCCAGTGGATCGTTCCCTTCACCTTGCGACCGTCGGCAGGATTCTTTCCTGCGGTGTCGAGATCCAGTTCGCCGTAGATCCGGGTAACGTTTCCGTTTTCGTCCTCGTCAAAACGAGTGCAACGGCAGACGTAAGCACCCATCAGGCGCACTTCGTTGCCCGGGAAAAGACGGAAGAACTTCGGTTCCTTTTCCTTGCGAAAATCGCCGCGTTCCACATACAGAGTGCGGGAAAACGGCACTTTTCTGGTTCCGGCGTTTTCGTCGTTGGGGTTGTTGTTGAGTTCAAAGTATTCCACTTTATCTTCAGGGTAGTTCTCCAGCACAAGTTCCAACGGTTCAAGGACGGCGACGCGACGCGGCGCTTTGAAGTTCAGTTCCTCGCGCGCGCAGTGCTCCAAGAGTTCGATCTCCACGTTGCTGTAAGTCTTGGCAACGCCTGCGCGACGGACAAACTCCAAAATCGAAGTCGGCGTATATCCACGGCGGCGCAGACCGCAGAGCGTCGGCATACGGGGGTCATCCCAGCCGTCAACACTACCCGAAAAGACGAGTTGGCGCAGATAGCGTTTGCTCATCACGGTATGCGTCACGTTGAGGCGAGCGAACTCGTACTGGTGCGGTTTCTTTTCAAAGCCGACGTGATCCACGACCCAGTCGTACAGCGGACGGTGGTTTTCAAACTCCAGAGAACAAAGAGAGTGTGTGATCCCCTCAAGTGCGTCCTGAATGGGATGTGCAAAGTCATACATCGGATAGATACACCACGCATCGCCCTGGCGATGATGGTGGGCATGCTTGATGCGGTAGATGGCGGGGTCACGGAGATTTAAGTTCGGCGACGCCATATCGATCTTGGCGCGCAAGGTGCAGGCTCCATCGGGAAATTCGCCGTTTTTCATCTTTTCAAACAGCGCCAAATTTTCCTCGACCGTGCGGTCGCGGTACGGGCTGTTGACACCCGGTTCAGTGAGCGTGCCGCGCGTCTCGCGCATCTCTTCCGCGGACAGATCACAGACGTACGCGTCTCCCTGTCGGATCAGCTGAAGGGCAAACTCGTAGCACTTCGAAAAGTAATCCGAACCATAGAAGATGCCTCCGGTGGGAATGGCACCGAGCCACTTCAGATCCTCGTAGATGCTCTCGACGTACTCGTTGTCTTCCTTTTCGGGATTGGTATCGTCGTAGCGGAGATTGAACTTACCGCCATATTTCTGTGCGGTATAGGAATTGATGAAGATCGCTTTCGCGCTTCCGATATGAAGGTAACCGTTCGGTTCCGGCGGAAAACGGGTGTGGATCGCGTCCACTCGTCCCTCGCGAAGATCCTCGTCAATGATGTCGTGAATGAAAAAGCTGGTTTCTTCGGACATATTTCTCGTTCCTCGTTTCCTTAAAATAGATCCTGATTGAGTCGTGCCTTCACGCGCTCTTCTCCGAGCACCTGCATGCAGTCATACAAGTCGGGAGAA
>JAFQUW010000158.1 GCA_017408325.1 Clostridia bacterium
ATATCTTCTCCTGATTCTACAAAAAATAACGCCTCCATTCTGCCACGGCAAACGGGTGAAGCCATGCAAAAGAAAAACATCCTCATCGTCTCCGACGTCTTCCGCGACGGCGGACTGGAAACCCAGATCTGTACTTACCGCGACACCCTCGCGGCTGACAGAACCTTTTTCTACGCACTCGGCGTCTACGAGGGGACCATTCCCCTGCCCGAGGACAAGGTGTTCGACGGCTTTGCCTTCACGTTGGAAGAGACGCTCGGCGACTTTGTGACAAACGTCCGTCGACTCTGCGAGATCATCCGTGAAAACAAGATCGACCTCATCCACTGTCACCCGTTCTACTGCTTTTACTCCGCGGTGTTCGCCGCGCAACTGACGAAGACGCCCATCGTCTACTCCTTCCACGGGATCGGAAGCTTCAACTTCCGAAAGTCCGTGATCGAGTCGCTGCTCTTCTCCTATGCGTTTGAGAGCGGCGCCGTCGGCGAGGTCTTTCTCGTCAATCGCACGGGGGACGGTACGTTTTCCCGTCTTGGCTGTCCCAAAGAGTGCTACCTCCCCAACCCCATTGACGTCAGCCGTTTCCCGAAGGCCACCTACATCAAAAACAAAACGTGGGCACTCGTATCCCGTCTCGATGCCTTCAAGGCGGAAGAGATCAAGGCTCTGCTTCTGAAAAAAGACGAGTTTGGCATTGACAAGATCGACGTATTCGGCGACGGTGCGGCGCGTGCGGAACTTGAATACTTCGTGGCAAAAGAAGAGATCCACGGCATTCAGTTCCTCGGATACACCACGGACGTCTTCGCCTCCGTCAACGGCAAGTACAACGGTGTCATCGGCATCGGCCGCGTGGTACTGGAAGCACTCGTCATGGGTCTTCCCGCCTTCCTCATCGGCTACGGTCGCGTCAGCGGCTTTGTGGACGAAACACTCTATCGAGCGATCTGCGACTACAACTTCACCAGTCAAAACACCGAATACACAAACCACAAACTCCCCTCGCATGCGACGGTCTCTTCCCTCTCCAAAAAGGCAAGATCGGTCTTTTCTTCCGCGCGCGTCTGTGCACGTTACACTGAGGAGATCGACCGCCTCACTCACCGAACGGTTGCGGCACTTACGCGTCTGTTCACCGATCTGGAGGCACTCGCGACGGATGAAAGCTGGCAAAAGATCCTGTTTTGCGACTCGCGCGGCGTCTACGACCTGATCAAAAAACACATTTTACCCGCGACGCTCTCGCAGGAGACGGTCAATCTCTTTGCCACAGCCGACCTCTCCTATACGCTTCACGATGCGCTCTACGCGCGTCAGGAGAGCACCGCAGACGAACTTCTCTCCAAAATATCCGAGCAATAAACGGGAGTTTTTATGAAAGACAAATTATCCAAACTGTCAAACGTCTTCAAAAAGTACGGCTTTTTCGGTTTCTTAAAGAAGCTCTACGCCTACGTGGTGGCAAACTACTTAAACCGCATCAGCTTTGCCGTGCTTCTCTGCCCCGGAAAATACCGAAAAGAGATCCGCGGCATCCTCGCATCCTGCGACTACGACCGCATCGTGCTCTGGCGCAGCAGCTTCGGCTATCAGGTGCCGCTTTTCCAGCGTCCCCAGCACATTGCAAACAACCTCGCCAAAAATCGCTGCCTCCTCTTCTACGAGGTGACCACGATGACCGACCGCGTCAAGACGCTTCGCAAAAAAAGCGAAAACCTCTACCTCTTCAACTTCAACAACTACTTTTTGACGCGAATCTTGATGCAGGAGCTCGACACCTGTCAAAAGAAAAAGTACATCCAACTCTATTCCACCGACTGGAAGCTCTCCGTCTCGGACATCGAGATGTACCTTGGCCGCGGCTTCGGCTTCATTTACGAGTACATCGACGACCTCTCGCCCGAGCTTGCCGGAACGAAGGAACTGCCGCAGAACATCATCGAAAAATACGACTACGTGATGAGCCACCCCGAGACTTACGTCGTCGTCACGGCCGATCTGCTGCGCGAGGACGTCGTCAAACAGCGCGGTGAAACAAACCTCGCCTTCTCCTCCAACGGCGTGGACTACTCCTTCTTTGAGTCCTTTGACGAGGACTACGCTTTTGAGGAAGAATTCGAGGAGATCTTTCGCAAAGGAAAGCCCGTTCTCTGCTACTACGGTGCGCTCGCCAAGTGGTTCGACTACGACCTTTTAAAGAAGCTTGCCGAAACCGATCGCTACTCGATCGTGCTGTTTGGCATCAAATACGACGAATCCTACGACGAAAATCTTTCAGACGAACAGAACATCTATTTCCTCGGGAGCCGCGATTACTCGGTGCTCAAAAACTACGCGCGCCGCTGTGACCTGCTCATGATCCCGTTTGTGATCAACGACATCACCCGTGCAACGAGCCCCGTGAAGATCTTTGAGTATATGGCGCTCCACAAGCCGATCGTCACGACGGATATGAACGAGTGCCGAAAATACTCTTCCGTCCTCATCGGGCACGACCACGACGAATTTCTCGCCAAGGTCGACGAGGGACTCGCCAAGGCGTCCGACGCCGACTACGTTGCTCTGCTCGACCGCGAAGCGCGTGAGAACGACTGGTCGATGAAGGCGCGCGCCATCATCGACGTCATTGCAAAAGACGAAACATAAAGTCAAAAAGCAGAAGTCACAGACTTCTGCTTTCTTTTGTTTTTCTCTCCTTTTCGAGAAAAGAAAGGAACAAAGAAAAGCCGAGGAGAGAAGGAAGAGATGGACAGCGTCACGCACAAAACGCACCCGAACGGCGGGTTCGTTTTGTGACGGGTGGATTAGCTCTAAAATTCTGTAAAAGCATTCCACCGTTCGCCGCAAAATGCAGTCGGGGTTTGACTGCATTTTGTGTGTGACATTTCCCTTTTGCCCTTCTCCTCTTCGCTTTTTTCTTTGCCTACTTTCTTTTTTCTCGAAAAAAGAAAGTAGGACTCAAAACGACTCCATCAAAAAAGCACCGCGAAAGCGGTGCTTTTTTCCGTTTCATCCAATCTCAGGCGCGGATGACGCCGCAGGCGATGAGGACGACGAGCAGGATGCCGAGGGCGATGCGATAGATGCCGAAGGGGGCGAAGGAGTGCTTTTTGACAAAGTCCATCAAGAAGCGCACGGCAAAGAGGCTCACGACAAAGGAGACGAGGCATCCGACGAGAAGGAAGAGGATCTCGGAGGTCGTCAGGGAAAGCCCATCGAGGACGAACTTGACGAGCTTGAGACCCGAAGCGCCCGCCATCACGGGAATCGCCATAAAGAACGAAAACTCGGCGGCCGTCACGCGATCCACGCCCAAAAGCGAGGCACCGAAGATCGTCGAGCCCGAGCGCGAGGTGCCGGGGATCAGCGCGAGCGCCTGAAAAAGTCCGATCCCAAACGCCTTCGGAAGAGGAAGATTCTCCGCCGTGTGCGATTTCGTCGGGATGCGCGAGAGGAAGAGGAAGCCGACGCCGAGGACGATGAGCGCGACGGCGATCACGAGGTTTCCGCGCAGAACGCCCTCGATGAGGTCCTCAAAGGCAAGGCCGAGGATCGCGGCGGGAACGGACGCGACGAGAACGCGTCCCCAAAGGGAGAAGGTCGCGCGTTTCTCGCTCGCGTCCTTCTTCTTCGTAAACGGCCAAAGGCGACGCCAAAAGAGGATCACCACGGCAAGGATCGACGCGAGCTGAACGACGATCAGAAAGAGATCCCAAAAGCCGTCGCTCACGGCAGGTTTTGCAAAGTTGTCAAGCAGGCACATGTGCCCCGTGCTGGAGATGGGAAGCCACTCGGTGATTCCCTGCACCAAGCCGTAGAGACAGGCCTGTAAAAAGAGTAAAAAGTCCATTTACGTTCTCCTCTTGATCTGTTCGTGACAGACGGGACAGGTGACGGTGATATTCCCCTTGCCGCGCGGAACGCGCAAGGTATTCTTACAGGCGGGACATTTGAAATAAACGTGCGTCTTTCGGTCGCGGAAGCGATTTTTCACCTTTGTCCAAACGCTCATAAAACGGCGGTTTTCCGCTTCCCGTTTTCCAAGGTTGCGCGAGAAAAAGCGCAAAACAAAGAACACGAAAGCGGCCAAAGATACCAGATGAAAGGCGAGATTTAACACAAGATTCCGACGAAAACAGTTCGCCAGAAAATAGAAGGCGACGTCCGTCACCAAAAGGGCGATCCCAAGGTTGTCCAGTCCGCGGCGTCCGAGCATAAACTGCCCAAATCGATACGCGAGTTTGCGAAACATTACTTCTTCTCTCCGCGGAAGGCACTCTTCACCTTATCCGCGAAACGCTCCTTTTTTGCATGATTTTTCTGTCCGCAGCTCTCGGCAAAGCGAGAGAGCAGTTCCTTCTGTGCCGCAGAGAGTCCGCGCGGGATCTCCACCACGACGCGGAAGAGCAGGTCGCCGCGATTCTTCGTGCCGACGCGCACGATGCCGCGATTTTTCAGCGTGAACAGCGTGCCGCTCTGCGTTCCCTCGGGGATCTTGAAATCCTCCGTTCCCTCAAGGGTGGGAACACGGATCGTGCCGCCGAGGGCGGCTTCCGCGAAGGTGATCGGCACCTCGCAATAGAGATTCGTTCCCTCGCGCTCGAAGATCGGGTGCGGACGCACCGAGACGAGCACAACGAGATCCCCCGCAGGACCGCCGCGCAAGCCGGCATTTCCCTGTCCGCGACCGACGACTCTCTGGTTGTCGTCGATGCCGGCCGGGATCTGGAACTCCAGCGTCTTCTGCTTTCTCACGCGACCCGAACCCGAGCAATCCTTACAGGGATCCTTGACGATCTTACCGCGTCCGCCGCAGGCGTCGCAGGGACGTGTGGTCTGCACCACGCCGAGAATCGAGCGTTGTTGCACGCGCACCTGACCGCTACCGCCGCAGGTGGAACAGGTCACCGGACTCGTTCCCTTTGCCGCACCGGAGCCCGAGCAGGACTCACACTCGACGACATGCGAGAAGGTGACCTCCTTCGTCACGCCGAAAGCGGCCTCTTCAAACGAGATCGCGACGCGCGCGCCGACGTCCTCTCCGCGCTGGGGACCGTTGCGGCGTGCAGACGAGCCACCCATTCCCCCTCCGAAGAAGGAGGAAAAGATGTCGCCCACGTCAAAGCCCATATCAAAGCCGCCGAAGCCTCCGCCTGCGCCTGCGCCGAAGTTCGGGTCGACGCCTGCGTGTCCGTAGGCGTCGTATTTGGCACGTTTGTCCGCGTCGGACAAGACGGAATAAGCCTCGCCGACCTCTTTGAACTTCTCTTCCGCCGCAGGGTCGTCGGGGTTCATATCGGGATGGTACTGCTTGGCAAGACGACGGTAAGCCTTTTTGATCGCGGCCTCGTCTGCGCCCTTGGAAAGTCCCAGTACCTCGTAATAATCGCGTTTTTCTGCCATGGTCGTATGTCGCCCCGAAGAGGGTCACTCTTCGGGGCAGGATTCCTTTATTCTTCTCTTATTTGTTGTCGTCGGTCTCGGTGAAGGAGGCGTCGTAGTAACCCTCACCGCCTGCGGCCGCGTTGGGATCCGCGCCGGGAGCGGCACCGGCAGCTTCCGCGCCGGGGTTCGCCGCCTGATACAGCTTTTCGCTGATGGCGTACATCGCCTGCTCGAGTGCCTGCATATCCGCTTTGATCGCCTCGACGTCCTCACCCGCGGCAGAGGCCTTCAGCTTCTCGAGCGCCGCGTTGATCGGGGCTTTGTCTTCTTCGGTGAGCTTGTCGCCTGCATCCGCGAGAGTCTTTTCGACCTGATAGACGGTGTTTTCGGCGCTGTTCTTCAGTTCGATCTTTTCCTTGAGCGCCTTGTCTTCCGCGGCGTGCATCTCCGCTTCCTTGACGGCGCGGTCGATCTCTTCCTGCGACATATTGGTCGAGGAGGTGATGGTGATGTGCTGTTCCTTGCCCGTGCCCTTGTCCTGTGCGGTGACGTTCACGATGCCGTTGGCGTCGATGTCG
>JAFQUW010000159.1 GCA_017408325.1 Clostridia bacterium
ACAGGCAGTTGCAGCCCTTGCCTTCGGCACCGAGAGCGTGCCGCGCGTGGATAAGATCGTCGGTCCGGGCAACGCCTTCGTCGCGGAGGCAAAGCGTCAGGTCTTCGGCCGCGTGGCGATCGATATGATCGCAGGTCCCAGTGAGATCCTCGTCATCGCGGACGAAAGTGCCCGTGCCTCCTACGTTGCCGCCGATCTTTTGAGTCAGGCGGAGCACGACAAAAACGCGTCCGCCGTCCTCGTCACCGACAGTGCCGCCCTTGCGACGGCGGTTCAGGCAGAGGTGGAGCGTCAACTCGCGCTTCTTTTCCGTGAGGAGATCGCGCGTGCCTCCGTGGACGCAAACGGAAAGATCATTCTCGTCGATTCCGTCGCGCAGGCGGTGGAGGTCTCCAACGCTATCGCTCCCGAACATCTGGAACTCTGCGTGGCGGATCCGATGGCGCTTCTCGACTCGGTCAAGCACGCCGGAAGCATCTTCCTCGGACATTTTTGTCCCGAGGCACTCGGCGATTATTTTGCAGGGCCGAACCACACCCTGCCCACCTCGGGCACGGCGCGTTTTTCCAGTCCGCTTTCTGTGGACGATTTCGTGAAGAAGACGCAGTATTCCTTCGTCACGCGTGAGGCGCTCGGACAGATGGCGGACAAGGTGGTCACCTTCGCCACCGCGGAAGGACTCGGCGCACACGCTCAGAGCGTTGCCGTGAGAAAGAGAGAAGAGAAACTGTGAGCCGCTTTCTGTTGCCGCGCTTTGAAGCGCTCTCACCCTATACCCCCGGCGAACAGCCGCGCGGGATCGATCGTCTGATCAAACTCAACACCAACGAACTGCCGTATCCGCCCGCTCCCGCCGTGCGTGAGGCGATCACAGATCAGACTTTGTGCGACCTGCGTCTGTATCCCGATCCCACGGGGCGCTCGCTCAAGCGCGCTCTTTCGGGTCTGTACGGCGTCGGGGAAAACCAAGTGTATCTTGCCAACGGCTCGGACGACATCCTCTACTTTGCCTTTTTGGCGTATTGCACCGCGTCAAAAGCGGTCTACTGTGACGTGACCTACGGCTTCTACCGCGTCTTTGCCTCGCTCGTCGGTGCCGAGAGCACAGTCGTCCCCTTGAAGGAGGACTATACCGTGGACGTCGACGCCCTCTGCCGCGCCGAGGGCACGGTCTTTCTGGCGAATCCGAACGCCCCGACGGGCATCTGCCTGCCGCTCTCCGACGTGGAACGCATCGTCGCTTCCGATCGGGACCGCGTCGTCCTCGTCGATGAGGCGTACGTGGACTTTGGCGGCGAGAGTGCACTGTCCCTGCTTTCCGATTACGACAACCTTCTCGTGGTGCGCACCTTCTCGAAGTCGCGCGCTATGGCAGGCGCACGCCTCGGCTACGCCTTTGCGAGCGAGGCGATCATCTCGGACTTGGAGCGCGTGCGCTATTCCACGAATCCCTATAACATCAACCGCCTCACCCTCCTGCTCGGCGAAAAGACCGTGGAAAACGAGGCGTATTACAAGAGTTGCACCGACCGCATCGTCAAGACGCGCGAAAAGACGCGAAAAGAACTGCTTGACCTCGGCTTTTCCGTGACTCAGAGCCGAACGAATTTCCTCTTTGCGTCTCATCCGAAGGCACCTGCCGCAGAGCTTTACCGCGCGCTCAAGGAGCGTGGGATCCTCGTGCGCTATTTTGCCGCCGACGAGCGGTGCAAGAACCATTTGCGTATTTCCGTCGGAAGCGAAGAGCAGATGCAAGTTTTCTGCGCGATGCTGTCGACCATTTTAAAGGAGTTCATATGAGAGAAGCGAGCGTGAAGCGAACCACGAAAGAAACCGATATCGCCCTCACCTTAAACCTCGACGGAGAGGGAAGGGGCGAGATCTCAACGGGCGTCGGCTTTCTCGACCACATGCTGACGCTGTTCTGCGCCCACTCGGGCTACGACTTGTCGGTGAAGTGCGTCGGAGACGTCGAAGTGGACGATCACCACAGCGTCGAGGACATCGGCATCGCGCTCGGGCAGGCGTTTGCAAAAGCACTCGGCGACAAGCGCGGCATCCACCGCTACGGTTATATGATCCTGCCGATGGATGAGACTTTGATCCTCTCTGCGGTCGATCTTTCGGGCAGAGCGCATCTGTCCTACGGGCTGGACATTCCCTCGCCGCAGGTCGGCACCTTTGACACGGAGCTCGTCGAGGAGTTTTTCCTCTCCTTCGTGCGCAACGCCGCCCTTACCCTGCACGTAAAGAAGATGGCGGGGAAGAACTCCCACCACATCATTGAGGGCGCGTTCAAATCCGTTGCCAGATCCCTTGCCAAAGCGACGGCGATCGACGCCGCCCGTGCCGACGTCGTCCCCTCCACGAAGGGAGTCCTCTGATGGTCGCCATCGTCGACTACGGCGTGGGAAATCTCTTTTCCCTTTGCTCGTCCTTTCGCGCCGTCGGTGCGGAGGTCCTCGTCACGCGTGACCCAAAGGAATTGAAACGTGCTTCGCACATCCTTCTGCCCGGTGTCGGCGCCTTCGAGGACGCGCGCAAAAAACTGTCCGAGAGCGGCATGGAAGAAGCACTTCTGGAAGAGGTAAAAAAAGGCAAGCCCATGATGGGCGTCTGCCTCGGGATGCAGCTTTTGTTTGATGAGAGCCTGGAGTTCGGACGTCACGCGGGGCTCGGTCTGGTATCGGGTCGCGTGATCGGGATGCAGGGGACGATCCCCGAGGATCTGCTCATTCCGCACATCGGCTGGAACGCCTTGCACCTGACGCGCCCTCATCCCCTGTTTGACGGGGTGTCGGACGGCGACTGCGTGTATTTCGTCCATTCGTTTTACGCCGCCGACTGCGAACAGAGCCTCGTTGCCACGACCGAATACGGGCTCGAAATGACGGCGGCGGTCGCGAGAGAGAACGTCTGCGGCTGTCAGTTCCACCCCGAAAAAAGCGGAGAAGTGGGACTTCGTATCTTAAAGAATTTCATTTCCCTTGGAGAAACACTATGAATCTGTTTCCGGCGATCGACTTATACGACGGCTGTGCCGTCCGTCTGTATAAGGGCGACTACGACCAAATGACCGTGTATAGCCGCGACCCATTGGAGATCGCACGCGCTTTTGAAGCGGCGGGCTGCGAGTATCTGCACACCGTGGATCTTGCCGCCGCGCGCGACGGCGTCCCCTGTGAGGTG
>JAFQUW010000160.1 GCA_017408325.1 Clostridia bacterium
CGTAGAGACGGTACCAGGTCACGAAGACCAAAAGCGTCCAGAGCTTTCGATAATTGTCCGCCTTGCCGTCGCGGTGGTCGTCGAGCAGTTTCAGGCAATAGTCGCGGTCAACAAAGGCATCCGCGGTGGAATTCTCAAAGATCTCACGCGCAAAGCCGTACAGTTCCTCGCCGCGCAACCATTTGCGCACCGGCACGGGATAGCCGAGCTTCGGACGCAGCACCGTCGCCTCGTCCACCATGTCGCGAAACGCCTCGCGCAGGATGTATTTCGTCGTGTGATGGGAGAGTTTGTCGGAATCGGTGAGGGTGCGCGCGACGTCAAAGACCTCGCGGTCGAGGAAAGGCACGCGGATCTCGAGCGAATGCGCCATGGCGAGGCGGTCGGACTTGACGAGAATGTCGCCGCGCAGCCAGGTGTAAAGATCGACGTACTGCATCTGCGCCATCGGGGAGAGCGACTTCGCCGCGTCGTAGATCTCACGAGTGGCGTCGAAGAACTTGCGATCCTCCGAATAGGTCTTCAAGAAGGACTGTTTCTCCTTCTCCCCGAAAATGAAGGCGTTTCCGACGTAGCGTTCCGAAAGCGGCGTGATACCGCGCAAAAGCAGATTCTTGCCCTTGAATCCGTCGGGCAGAGCGTGCGCGACGGCGGCAAGGAAGCGTTTCAGGAAATTCGGCAAGGCGTAGATGCGGCTGGAAAAACGACTCTCGTCGTAAACGCGGTAACCGCCGAAGAGTTCGTCGCTTCCCTCTCCGGAAAGCACGACCTTCAAGTCCTGCGCCGCGCGCTCGCATATGAGGTAGATGGCGACCGTCGAGGGGTCCGCCACGGGAAAATCAAGGTGCCAGACGACCTTCTCAAAGGCGCGTTTGAAATCTTCGGGGCCCGCGATGAGGTTGATGTGCTCCACGTCGAGGTGGCGCGCGATGGCGTCCGCCTCCGTCACCTCGCTGTACTCTTTTTCGCCAAAGGCAACGGTATACGCCTTGATGCCCGGGGAGAGCTTGGAGGCGACCGAGGTGATGATCGCGGAGTCGATGCCGCTGGAGAGGAAGCTGCCCACGGGGACGTCGGCGAGCATATGGCTCTTGACGCTCTCACAGACGACCTCTCTGACCGCCTGCTTCTTCGTCTCGAAATCCGTCTTGGTGTCCGGGGTGAACATCGGGTCGAAATAACGGGTGACGACCGGTTCCTCTCCCGGGTGGCAGACAAGGTAGCTTGCCGGAGGCACGTTCTCGATCGAATCGGTGAGCGTGGCGTTTCCGGGGATATACTGGAAGGTGAAATACTGCTGGAGTTTTTCTTCGTTGACGCCGAAGCCCTCGAAATCTTCTTCCGAGAAGAACGCCTTCGCCTCGCTGGCAAAACTCAGTCCCTCTTTCGTGCGGCGCAGGTACAAGGGCTTGATGCCGAAGCGGTCACGGGCCAGAAGAAGCTCTTTTTTCTCACGGTCGTAGAATGCAATCGCATACATCCCGCGCAGACGGGAGACAAAGGACGCGCCCTCGCGCTGATAGAGGCGCAACATCACTTCGATCTCGCTGTTGGTCTCAAACGTGACGCCCGCCGCCTTCAACTCCTCTTGCAAGGTGAGGTAATTGTAGATCTCTCCGTTGAAGACGCCGCCGAACGCGCCGCCGTCAATGGAAAAAGGCTGCTTTCCGCCCTCCAGGTCAATGATCGACAGTCGGCGAAACGCCGCGGTGAAATGTCCGCGAAGCAGTGTGCTGTCGCTGTCCGGCCCGCGGAAGGTGATCTTCTCCCCCATCGTTCGGGCAAGCGTTTCCTCCGCTCCGGTCAGTTCTCGGTCATAAAACAGTCCGCAAAATCCGCACATCGGTTTTTACTCCTCAATTGAATTTCCATTCAGCCTCTTTTCGGAAGGCCGAATCCATCCGCCAGGTAAAGACCACGTAAACGATGCCGGCAAGCACGGCAAACAGCGAGATCGCCTCCGTGATGTCGGTCACGCCGGGTCCCTTGGGCAAAACGTAGTGGTACGCGCCGAGCGCGGCGGAGGCAAGTGCACACACAGCGGCAGCGGAGCGCGAGGAAGACAGGTCGATCCCCGTTTCAGTTCTGACCACGTGAAGGATCGCGCGCGCCGCCGCAAAGAAGGCGAAAACGACAAAGACCGCCTGCACAACGCCGAACACGACGGTGAAAGGCTTCGTATGAAACGTGACGCCGACGAGCGTATCCTGCGAATAAAACACGCGGTAGAAAAAGGCCGCCGCCGTGGCAAGAAAGCCCACGGCACAGAAGGCGAGTTCCCCCTTCTTGGGCGCACGGTATTCGCGCAGACGGTACAAGATCACGAAGCAGAGCACGAAGACCGCAGGCGACGGAAGCACGCTCACGTAATCAAAATAATAGTCGCAGGAAAAGAGCGCGAGCACCGTCAGCGTTGCAAGCGCGCCCGAAAGGTCGAAGCGCAGTTTCAGACGGTTTCCGCCCTCCTCGGCGACCTTTGCCGCCGAGAGCACGCGGGCAAGATACCCTTCCTCCGCGCGCACGCGTTTGACGTAGCGGGAAAGCCTCACGAAGACGACGACGGCAAACACAAAAACGGCGACGAAAAGCGCCGCGTACGCCGTCCATTTTGCAAACAGGAAGGACGCGGCCGCTCGCTCACTGCCGGGATTGTACTCCAGAGTCGAGTCGGGGGAAAAGAGCGTGAGCAGATCGGGAAGCGCCGAAGAGAGGTTCTTCACAAACACGAAGATCGACAGAAGCGAAAACGCGGGGTCGAGGTGCGGCAGAGCCTCCTTGCTGTCACAGCGCACGGAGAGGTAGTTGAAGCTCTCCGTGAGATTTTTCACAAGCGACAGTTCCAGCATCGCGCTCACCGCGGCAAAGACGAAGGACAGCAGCATCGCCGTGTTTCCTCCGTCGTAGACGCTCGAGGAGAAAAAGACGGGAGAGAGCACGAGTCGCGCGGCGGAAAGCAGGGCGAACAGGCGCACCTCTCGACGGGCAGACTGGATGCGCGCGTCGAGAAACAGAAGCGGACGGAACGCCGAAAACAGAATGATACAGCCGATGAAATCCGGCAGGACGTCCACGAAGGAAAAGAGCGGATTGAGAAGAAAGACGAAGCCCAAAAGCAGTCTTTGAAAGCTCTTTTTCAAAACTTGCGTTTCTTGCATAGCTTCCCCTTACTCCGCGGTGATCTCGCGGAACATCTTGAAGATCGTAAAGGCGTTCAAGAGCAGATAGACCATCGTGCTAAACGCGCTGACGAGCATACAGTAGCCCTGCATTTCGGGTGCAAAAGCGAGCACGATGCGCGCACCGATGATCCAGAAAAAGCAAAACAGAGTCAAAATGAAGTTGCTTTTGAGTCTCACACAGAGCGTCTTTTGATCGCCGCACTCCTCGGCGATCTCGCGCAGACCGAAGATGAGGTAGTAGTGGAACAAGAATTTGATGACCACCTCAAGATACGGATAGACGGAGGTGTAAAAGCCGTCGGCAAAGAGCACGCGCCACACGCAAAGCCCGTGGAGAAGCGAAAAGAGGGCGGGCAGGATCATCACCGCGGCAATGTATTTTGCCACGACGAGTTTTTTCGAATAGCACGAGGCAAACAACAGTCCGACAAAGAGCAGCACCCAGCCGAAGACGTCGGGTAGCATGTCAAAGCGCATCTCGGTGTTCGGCACACCGAGGGTGAAGTCACAGAAGAAGAAATAGCCGAAGAGAAGAAATCCGAATCCCATCGTCAGTTTCCTTCCGCGCCCATGCCGCAGCACTTCTTATACTTTTTGCCGCTGCCGCAGGGGCAGGGGTCGTTGCGTCCGACCTTTTCGGAGGCCTTTTTCTTCACGGGCTGCTGTTTTGCCGAGCCGTCTGCGGCACCGCCGCGGTTCTCGGAGGTGATCTTCACCGCGCGGCGCTCGGTTTGCGGCTTGCGCGGTGAGACCGTCAGGAGGTTTCGCACCGTCTCGTTTCGGATCGCATGGTTCATCTCCTCAAAGATCTCGCCGCCGACGATCTTATACTGCGTGACGGGGTCGCGCTGACCGTAGGCCTGCAGTCCGATGGAACCGCGCAGGTCGTCCATCACGTCGATGTGCTCCATCCAGTTGCGGTCGACCGACATCAAAAGCAGATCGCGTTCAATGCGGCGGAAGGCCTCGCTTCCAAAGGTCTCCTCCTGTTCGGCGTAGCGCTTAAGCGCCACCTCCGTCAGGCGTTCACAGACGTCGTCCGCATCCTCGTTTTCCGCGATCTCAATCTCGCCGAAGATGCCGTAGAAGGCGCGGGAAAGTTCTTTGAGATCCCACTCTGCGCGGTCTCCGACGAGGTGTTCTGCAACCGTTTCCGCCACGAAGGACTGCACAAAGGAGAGCATCTTTTCCTTCAGATCGGCTCCGTCAAGCACCTCGCGACGCTGACGGTAGACGATGGTGCGCTGTTGATTCATCACGTCGTCGTACATCAAAACGTTCGAACGGATGCCGAAGTTGCGACCCTCAAGCTGTTTCTGCGCCGTCTCGATGCCGCCGGAGAGCATCTTCAGGTCGATCGGCGTCTCGTCGCTCGCAAGGCGGTCGACGAGCCCCTGGATGTGCTGGGTGCCGAACAGACGCAGAAGATCGTCCTCAAAGGAGAGGTAGAAGCGGCTCTCACCGACGTCACCCTGACGTCCGCTTCGGCCGCGAAGCTGATTGTCGATGCGACGGGATTCGTGGCGTTCGGTGCCGAGGATGAAGAGTCCGCCCGCCGCTTTGACGCGTTCGATCTCGGGGGCGATCTCCTCTTTGTACTTTTTGACGAGTTCGGCGTAGTGGCGGCGCGCCTCCAGAACCTCCTCGTCGTCGGTCTCAAAGAAGGAGTCCGCGGCGGCGATGAGTTCTTCGGGGTACTGTTCGCGGCGCATTTCGGCGGCGGCCATAAACTCGGGGTTGCCGCCGAGGCGGATGTCCGTGCCGCGGCCCGCCATATTGGTCGAAATGGTGACCGCGCCGAATTTACCCGCCTGCGCGACGATCTCCGCCTCGCGGGCGTGATTCTTCGCGTTTAAGACGTTGTGGGGGATTCCCTCGCGCTTCAAGAGGCGCGAGACGAGTTCGCTCTTTTCGATCGAAACGGTGCCGACGAGCACGGGCTGTCCCTTCTCGTGGCAGAGGCGGATCTGCTCGACCAAGGCGCGGTATTTTCCCTCCACGGTCTTGTAGACCACGTCGGGATGATCCACGCGCACCATCGGGCGGTTCGTGGGGATCTCGATGACGTCGAGTTGATAGATCTTGCGGAATTCCTCCTCCTCGGTCAGAGCCGTACCGGTCATACCGGAGAGTTTCTTATAGAGGCGGAAATAGTTCTGGAAGGTGATGGTGGCGAGCGTCTTCGACTCCTTTTCCACCGTCACGCCTTCTTTGGCTTCGATCGCCTGATGCAGACCCTCGTTGTAGCGGCGGCCGATCATCAGTCGGCCCGTAAAGGTGTCGACGATGACGACCTCGTCGTCCTTGACGACGTAGTCGACGTCCTTCTGCATGACGCCGCGCGCTTTGATCGCCTGATTGATGTGGTGGGAGAGCGTCGTATTTTCAAGGTCGGCGAGATTTTCCACGTCAAAGAAGCGTTCCGCCTTCTCAATGCCGCTTTTGAGCAACGTCGCGGTGCGCGCCTTCTCGTCCACGATGTAATCGGCGTCCACGTCGTCGTAGTCGACCTTGGAGTCGGCCTCTTTGATGACGAATTTTTTGAGTTTTTTCGCAAACTCGTCGGCGCGTTCGTAAAGGTCGGTCGAATCCTCGCCCATACCGGAGATGATCAGCGGCGTTCTCGCCTCGTCGATGAGGATGCTGTCGACCTCGTCGACGATGGCAAAGGCGTGGGAACGCTGCACGAGGCTCTGCTGATTCATCGCCATATTGTCACGCAGATAGTCAAAGCCGAACTCGTTGTTCGTGCCGTAAGTGATGTCGGCGTTGTACGCGATCTGTTTTTCGGGGCGCTCCATACCGGGCACGACCAGACCGACCGAGAGGCCGAGGAAGTTGTAGACCTTTCCCATCCATTCGCTGTCGCGGCGCGCAAGGTAGTCGTTGACGGTAACGATGTGCACGCCCTCGCCCGTCAGCGCGTTCAGATACGCGGGCAGGGTCGCCACGAGCGTCTTACCTTCGCCCGTCTTCATCTCGGCGATGCGTCCCTGATGCAAGATGATGCCGCCGATCACCTGGACGCGATAATGGCGCATGCCGAGGACGCGCCACGCCGCCTCGCGGCAGACGGCAAAAGCCTCGGGAAGAATGTCGTCGGTGGTCTTCCCTTCCTTCAAGAGTTCCTTTAGGCGCGGCGTCTCGGCGACGAGTTCTTCGTCGGAGAGAGCGCGATACTTTTCTTCCAGTGCGTCGACGCGGTCGGCGATGGTCTGAACGCGGCGGATCTCACGGTCGCTGTGGGTGCCGAAAATTTTCGAAATAATGCTCATAGTTTCCTTCTGTTTTCCGTATTTTTGGACGCGCGTGCGCGTCATTGTTTACAAAGTTAATATATTATACCTTATATCGCCAAAAAAAACAAGAAGAATCTGTGAACATTTGAAACGCAAAAAACACAGAAAAACGGGTGCCCGAAAACGGACACCCGAGCGGCTTTTTCTCCGGTTTTAAGAAGCGACTTCGATCGTCGTGACCGTCTCTCCTCCGTGGTCGTCGTAAGCCGATCCGTCGTCGTATTGACCGACGACGAGATACTTCGCGGAAAGGGTGGCACAGACGGATTTGTTGATCTGAAGATCGGCCAGTTCGTAGTGCTTGACGCGCTTGCCGTTTTCAAAGTCGAGCAGGTCGAGGTATCCCCCGATCCCGTCCGTTTCGGCGAGGTATCCGACGAGGTGCGTCCCCTTGAAATTGACCGTGACCGCGGCATATTCCTGCCCTGCCGCAACAGAGATCTCACGCTTCTCTCCGGTGGCGAAATCGATCAGAGAATAGGTCACTTTTCCGTCTTCGGCCGAGGAGGAAAACAGGGCGCGGCTGCTGCCCGGAATGCGTTGGAGTTCCCGATAGGAAATCGGGGTCTTTCCGAGCTCCTCGGGCAGATAACCGATGCCGAAAAAGGCGTAGCCCGTCTCCCCGTCGACGTCGTAGGTGTAGTACAGTCTCTCGCCGTCCTCGCTGACGCCGAGAAGCGAATCAAAACCGCGGATCTTATCGGTTGCCATCACGACGCGCTCCGTGACGGAAAGGGAGGTATATTTCTCGTCAAACTCCAGATCCGCCGTCAAAATCAGCCCGTCGTTCACATAATAAAATCCGCCGTCCGCGCCGAGAATGATGTCGGTAAAACGCATCTTCCCGTGCAGCTCGAAATCATTGGCGCGACCCTCCTCCAGAGAAAGCAAAAAGAGCTTGTCGTCGGCAAAAACCGCCGCCTTCTCGTCACCGAGATCGAACACCGCGGAAGGGGTGGAGGAGCAGGTGAAGATCTCCTCGTTGGAGATGAGGTTCGGGAGCATAAAATAGCCGCCCATATAGCCGTTTTTCGTCTTGGAGATATAGGCGATTCCGCTCTCCGTCGGGTAATATTTCGTTTCGGGTTCCTTCTGTCCCTCGTAGGCGGAAATGCGAAAGAGCGGTGCGAGCATATCCGCCTCCACCTCCACCGTCTCACCCGTCGGATCCGTGATGCCCTGCGTGCAGGAGACGGAGAAGACGAGGGTGGCGAGCGCGAGAACAAGGATCAGCAATCTTTTCATAAAAAGCCTCCGTTCGTGGTGCTCCCATTATACCACAAACCGAGGCAAAAAAAAGAGTTTTACGCAGAATTTACAAAATTTCTCCCTTCTTTTCGTTTTTTTCCTCAAAATTTATATTTACACGCGCGAAAAAAAGTGATATGATAGACTTCGTAAATAAGGCTAACCGATGTCTACGGCGAGGACATCGGTCTTCGCACGCCTACTCTCGCCGGGAACGGAGATTAAAATGGCAAGAAAAAAACTGACAATGGATGGCAACACAGCCGCTGCACACGTTTCTTACGCGTTCACGGAAGTTGCCGGCATCTACCCCATCACCCC
>JAFQUW010000161.1 GCA_017408325.1 Clostridia bacterium
AAGCAAGGGCAAATTCCCTCCCGCCTCATCGAGAAGTGCCGAGATCGCACGCGCGATCTGCGCAAAGACGAACGCGGCGACGTCCTCCAAACTCTCCCCAGCGTCAAGATAGGTCTTCGCGCGGTTTTCCACACCGGAGAGATTGATCCCGCCTTCCTTGAGCCGCAAGGGCAGGTTTGGAAGCCGTTTTTTGCTGCAGAGAGCCATCGCATCGAGGGCGCGACCGCAGGGAAACTGCAGCCCCATCAAGACGCCGATGCGGTCGACGAGTTGTCCTGCGGTGACGTCCAGTGTCGCCAGTTTGAGTTTCACGTCGTAGCCGGAGGAAACGGTCGTTACCTCCAGAAGTTCCATCGTACCGCCGGAGAGGTGCATTGCATAAAAACGGTCGCGCACGGGAAACTGCGGGCAGCCGTAAAGCGCGGCGGCAAGGTGCCCTTCCTGATGGCTCGTTTCAAACACCTCTGCAGACGCCGAAAAGGCGGCGGCGTGCGCGGCGGCAACACCGGCGAGAAAACAGGGCATATACGACCCCTCGACGCCCCTGGGACGCGTGGAGACGCCGACGCGCACGATCCGAGCGTCTTGCGGCAGTTGTTCTCGAAGCTGTGAAAAGAGTTCGGGCAAGTGTTTGGTATGCAAAAAATGCGCATCGCTCTGCCGTAGCCCGACTTGTTTTTCGGGGGTGGCAAGGAGCCTGCGCACAGAGTAAAGCTCGCCGCCCGAAACAGGGACGGCGGCGAGACTCGTCGTATAATTACTGGTGTCGATTCCGAGACAATATTCCATTAGGCCTCTTCACTTTTGTTTTCCATGTGGTTTCTGGAGACAGTGCCGAGAATGCCATTCAAGAACTTCGCTCCGCGTGCATCCTCATAACGCTTGCAGAGTTCCACCGCCTCGTTGACGGCAATGGACGTGGCGATCTCGGTCTTTAAGATCTCATAAAGCGCGAGTTTCAAAAGAGCGCGCATAGCAGGCGACATTCGCTCCGCCGTCCATCCGCGAGACGCGGCGACCGCAAGGGAAAGCGATTCCTCGGAAAAAGCGTGTGCGCCGAAAAACGTATCCCGAACGTAGTCGGAGACACCTGCCAGTTCTTCCGCCTCCAAAAAACTCTCCAGAAGTTCCTCGGGAGAAGTTCCCTTTTGAAATTCGGCGGAAAATAACAGGCGAAATACGCGTTCTCTTTCTTTGACTCTGCTTTCTGCCATACGTCCCTCTCAAACTGTGTATTCTTCCGAATGTATTATAATCTCCCCGAAGAAAAAAGTCAAGGCGGCAAAGTGTTCTTTGCCGCCTTGTTCGGTCTTTTTTGTCTTATGCGCGCAGGGTGACGCCGTGATGGAACTCGAGGTTCGAGAGCATCTTCTTGACGATCTTGTCCGCTTCCTCGTCGGTGAGCGTCTTTTCTTCGTCGCGGATGACGAGGCTGAAGGACAGACTCTTCTTATCCGCAGGGATCTGTTCGCCTTCGTAGGTGTCGAACAGGCGCACGCTCTCAAGCTTCTTGCCGCCTGCCATGACGATGGTCTTCGTAATCTCGCCGACGGTGAGGGTCTTGTCGCAGACGAGCGAGAGGTCGCGGGTCATCGCCGGGAAGCGCGGAAGGGCGGAGAACTTCTTGAGTTCCACGCGTCTCTCAAAGAGGGCTTCGACGGAGAGGTCGGCAACGTAGGCACGGGTACCGAGACCGAAGTTCTCGGCGATCTTCGGATGCACTTCGCCGAAGACACCGATGGTCTCACCGTTCGAGACGACTTTCGCCGCGCGGCCGGGGTGCAGGTAGCACTCGGTCGTCGGGAGGATCTCAAAGGCGGGCACGCGAAGCGTTCCCTCGCCGAGCACGCTGCGAAGTACGGCCTCCACCATCGACTTAAAGGAGTAGAAATCCACGTTGCCGTAAGCTGCGAAGGTCAAAGAACGGGTCTCCTCGGGCAGTTCAGCCTCAGTCGGACGGTACAGACGCGCCAGTTCAAACAGGCGAACGTCGGCGTTCTGGTAATTGTAGTTGTGGCCGAGCACGTCAAGCATGCTGGCAACCGCGGTGGTACGCATCAACGAGGTATCCTCGCCCAAAGGATTGGTGATGACCACGCTCTTTCTGCGCTCGTCGTCGGACGCGTATCCGAGCGCGTCGTAATACTTCTCACCAATGAAGGAGTAGGTCTGGATCTCGTAGGCGCCAAGCGCAGTGCAGGTGTTCGCAAGAGAGCGGACGAATTCGCCGAAAACGCCTCTGCCACCGACGGTGGCGGGAGTCGAGAACGAGGACGCCTGAATCTGATCGTAACCGTAGATGCGCGCGATCTCTTCGGCAATGTCGGCAAAATCCAAAACGTCCTGACGGTAGAACGGCACTACGACGTGGTCCCCGTCGATGACGAAGTCCAGCGAAGTGAGGATCTCTTCGTAGGTCGCGCGGTCGATCTCGATGCCGAGGAACTTACAGGTGCGTTCCGCTTCCACGGGAAGAAGCGTCTGCGTACGCGGAGCAGGGTAAACGTCGATGACACCGTCGGTCACTTCCCCGCAGCCGAGGAGTTCCACGAGTTCGCAGGCACGCGCCAAAGCAAGCGGCGCGGTCTCGGGGTCAAGGCCTTTTTCAAAGCGACCGGAGGACTCGGTGCGCAGACCGAGCGCACGGCTCGTGCGACGGATGGAGGCACCGTTGAACACGGCGGATTCAAACACGACGGTGGTGGTGGAGTCGGTGATCTCGCTGTTTTCACCGCCCATGACACCGGCAACGCCGACGGGCTTCCTGCCATCGCAGATCATCAGCATTTCATCCGTCAGCTCATGCTCGACGCCGTCAAGGGTGGTCATTTTCTCGCCCGCTTTTGCACGGCGGACGTTGATCTGTGCATCTTCGAGGGTGCGGTAGTCGAAGGCGTGCATCGGCTGACCGTACTCCAGCATAACGAGGTTGGTGATATCAACGATGTTGTTGATCGGGCGCACGCCCATCAGTCTCAGGCGGCTTCTCAGCCACAGCGGAGAGGGCGCGATCTTCACATTTTTCACCGCACGGGCGCAGTAACGTTCGCAGAGTTCTCCGTCTTGCACACTGACGCGGATCAGATCCTCGGTCTTCCCTGCACCGCCGCGCACGGCGGGGGTGGGGATGTCGGCCTTCAGGCCGAAGGACGCCGCGGTTTCGCGCGCGAGTCCGATGACGGACAGACAGTCGGGACGGTTCGGGGTGATCTCAAACTCCACGACCGTGTCGGAAAGAAGCAGATATTCGCGGATATCCATACCGAGCGGCGCATCCTCGGGGAGGATCAGAATGCCGTCTTCAATGGCATCGGGCATATCGTTTAAGGTCAGACCCAGTTCCGCGATCGAGCAGAACATACCTTCGGAGACTTCTCCGCGCAGTTTGCCGGATTTGATCTTCACACCGCCGGGGAGGTTCGCGCCGTCGAGTGCGACGGGAACGACCGCGCCGACAAAGACGTTCGTCGCGGCGGTAACGACCTGCAGAATTCGTTCGCCTGCTACGTCCACGCGACAGATCTGCAGGCGGTCGGCGTCGGGGTGACGGGAGATCTCGGTGATCTTACCGATGACCACACCGTCCACGTTTTCGCCCGCAATTTCGTAGCCTTCCACCTTGCTGCCGGTGATGGTCATGCGGTCGCAGTATTCCTGTGCGGAAAGTTCCGTAGGAAGTTTCACATATTCAGAAAGAAAACTGAGTGCAAGTTTCATCTCTTCTTCCTCCTTTCCTTACGAGAACTGCCGCAAGAAGCGGACGTCATTTTCATACAGATAACGCATATCGCGGATGCCGAAGCGCGTCATTACGATGCGTTCGACGCCCATGCCGAAGGCAAACCCGCTGTATTCTTCAGGGTCGATGCCGCCGGCGCGAAGCACGTTCGGGTGGACCATTCCGGCGCCGAGGATCTCGATCCATCCTTCGCCCTTGCAGAGCGAGCAGCCTTTTCCGCCGCAGACGAAGCAGGAAACGTCGACTTCGGCAGAGGGCTCGGTGAACGGAAAATGGTGTGGACGGAAGCGCGTCTTCGTCTGTTCGCCGAACATCTTCTGCGCGAACAGATCCAGCGTGCCCTTCAGGTCGCCCATCGTGATATTGCGATCCACCACGAGACCTTCGATCTGGTGGAACATCGGAGAGTGAGTGGCATCGACTGCGTCGGAGCGGTACACGCGACCGGGGCAGATCATACGGATCGGGGGTTTCGTCTTCTCCATCGTGCGGGCCTGCACGGGAGAGGTCTGGGTGCGAAGAAGCACCTTGTCCGTGATGTAGAAAGTATCCTGCACGTCGCGTGCCGGATGGTCGGCAGGCGTGTTGAGTGCTTCAAAATTGTAATAGTCCGTCTCCACCTCGGGACCGTCCTCCACGGTAAAGCCCATCGAAATGAAGATGTTCTCGATCTGTTCCTGCACGAGGGCGATCGGGTGACGTCCGCCGAGGGAAATCACGCCGCTCGGCGCGGTGACGTCGAGTTTTTCGCAGGCGAGACGAGCCTCGGATTCAGCCGCGGCAAGTCGATCCTTCTTCGCGTTTAAGGCCTCGGTGATCTCCTCACGCACGCGGTTTGCGATCTCACCGACGATCGGACGCTCCTCGGCGGAGAGTTTGCCCATGCCGCGCAAAATTTCCGTCAGTGCGCCTTTTTTTCCAAGGAAGGCGACGCGGATGCCGTCAAGCGCGGCAAGGTCACCGGCCGCTTCCAGGCTTTTGAGCGCCTCCTCTTTCAAGTTCATCAGTCGTTCTTTCATACGGTCTCCTTTTTTACAGAAAAAAATA
>JAFQUW010000162.1 GCA_017408325.1 Clostridia bacterium
CTCTTGACCGCCTCGGGGCAGGCGGTGTGTCCCTCGATCTGCCCGAAGAAGGGGAGAATGCGGATCGGACTCTGTGTCGGGGCGGGGGCGTTCATCGGTACGGTATCGGACATAAAGCCTCCTTTTCGGGACAAAAAAATAAACGCGAAACGGTCTGTTTCGCGTTTATTGTTTGCTTTTTTTCTCGTTTTATCCGACGCAGTAGGTGTCCATGTAGGCTTTCATCTTGGCGGCTTGCTCGGTCTGACCTTTTTCGACGAGGTAGTCGTAGAGGTCGCGCGCGGTGACGATGGCGGACAGAGAGATGTCGAAGGTTTCCTTGAGCTCTTCCTTCGCGCTCTTTTCGGTCTGGCCCTTTTCCATACGGTTGACGGAGACGATCATATCTTTGACCTCGTAGCCCTGCGCCTGAAGGAGCGGCAGAGTCTCGCGCACGGCGGTGCCTGCGGTGACGACGTCCTCGACGATGACGACGCGCGCGCCGCGTTCGGGGAGCTTGCCGACGAAGCTTCCGCCCTCGCCGTGATCCTTTGCCTCCTTGCGGTTGTAGAAGAAGGTGCGGTTTTTGCCGTGGACGCGCCAGAGCGCCTCGGCGGTCAGCGCGGCAAGCGAGATGCCCTTGTAGGCAGGGCCGAAGAGGGCGTCAAAGTCCTCGCCGATGTGTTCCAAGATCGCCGCGGCGTAGAACTCGCCGAGCTTCTGCGCGGCCTCGCCCGTGCTGTAAAGACCCGTGTTGACAAAATAGGGCGAGAGGCGGCCGGACTTGGTGACGAATTCTCCGAAGCGGAGAACTCCCTGCGAGAGCATAAATTCAATAAACTGTTCCTTGGCGTTCATAAGACGGTTTCCTTTCTGTATTTCCAAAAAATAGTACGCGTTTATTTGGCGTCGAGCCAGTTTTGTCCCTGACCGACCTCGGCGACGAGCGTCAGAGAGAGGGAGGCGGCGCCTTCCATCTCTTCTTTCAGGAGACGGGCGACTTCTTCGACCTCCTCGTTCGGACATTCAAGCAGCAGCTCGTCGTGCACCTGAAGGAGGATCTTTGCTTTTCGGCTTTCTTTTTTGAGCCGCGCGTCCACGCGCACCATCGCGAGTTTCATAATGTCGGCGGCGGTGCCTTGAATGGGAGTGTTCATCGCCACGCGCTCGCCGAAGGCGACGAGGTTTTTCTTCGTGGCGGACAGTTCGGGAACGAAGCGGCGGCGGCCGTAAAGCGTGCTGACCTCGCCCGTCTGTTTTGCCTCCTCGATCGTGCGATCAAGATACGCCTTTACGTCGGGGTAGGTGGAAAAATAGTTTTTGATATATTCGGCGGCGACGGCACGGCTGGTCTTGAGATCCTGCGAGAGAGAGTATTCGCCGATGCCGTAGACGATGCCGAAGTTGATCGCCTTGGCGTCCTTGCGCATGGCGTCGGTCACCTCGTCTTCCGAAACGTGAAAGATCTTCGCGGCGGTCTTGCGGTGGATGTCCTCGCCGTCGCGGAAGGCGGCAAGGAAGCGCGCGTCACCCGAGAGGTGCGCGAGGATGCGAAGCTCCACCTGCGAGTAGTCCGCGTCAAGGAAGATACAGCCCTCCTTTGCCACGAAGAAGCGGCGGATCTGCCGCCCCTCGGGGGTGCGGACGGGGATGTTCTGGAGGTTCGGGTCCTGACTTGCGAGTCTGCCCGTGATCGTCTGCGCCTGCAGGAAGGTCGTGTGCACGCGAGGGGTTTCTTCGGTCTGCTTCAACAGTCCCTCGACGTAGGTGCCGTAGAGCTTCTGCAGTTTGCGGTATTCGAGGATGTCGCTCACCACGGGGGAGAGGGGACGAAGTTTTTCCAGTGTCTCCGCATCGGTCGAGTAGCCCGTCTTGGTCTTTTTTGCGTGGGGCAGACCGAGCGTTTCAAAAAGAAGCGTGCCGAGCTGCTTGGGCGAGTTGAGGTTTAGGGGCGCGCCTGCGGCGGCGTAGATCGCCTCTTCCATTTCCAAAATGCGCGCCTTCAGTTCCTCTCCGTAGGCGGCGAGCGCCTCGCGGTCGAGCAGGATGCCCTCGCACTCCATTTCAAAGAGCACTTTGGCAAGCGGCAGTTCGATCGTGCGGTAGAGTTCCTCCATTCCCTCGGCGCAGATGCGCTCGGGAAGCAGAGTGGCAAGGTCGCGCGTCAGCGTCACGCGCTCCGCGCCCGTCGCGGAAGGGGAGAGGAAACGCGAGAGGAAGACGGTCGCCGCGCGGGAAAGCGAAGTGGCCGCACCGCTCGGATCGAGAAGATACGCCATCAGCTGCAGGTCGTCCGTCACGGAGAGTGCTTCGACGTCTGCTCCGTTTTCGCGGGCAAAGCGGAAATATTCCTTTGCGTCAAAGACGACGGGGGAAAAGCGATTTGCAAAGGGCGCGACGTCCGACGCGTCCAACACGCCGCAGAGTTCTCCCTGACACACGTAGAGCGCCCCGTCGCAGACGGCGGCACAGGGCGCGGGAACGTCCTTCAGTTCCGAAAGTACACAGCGGCGCGCTTCGACGACGGGTGCGTCGGGCACGGCGTCAAAGTCCAGAGAAAGCTGTCCGTTCTCGGGGGCGGCAGTCTTTTTTGCCGCGGCGAGGGCGTCCGTGAGGCCGAAGGTCTCTGCCATCTTGGTAAATTCCAGTTCCAAAAAGAGGGAGGCAAGCTCCGCCTCGTTCTTCGGGCGGATCTTCAGGGAGTCAAGTTCTTCGAGTCCGGGTATCTCGCGCAGGATCTCGGCGAGGTAGCGCGAAAGATAAGCGTCTTCCTTGGATTCCAGCAGCTTCTTTTTCACCGAAGGGGTGAGAGAAAGGGAGTCGAGGTGTTCGTAGACGGCATCGAGGCTTCCCGCCTTGTGCATCAGGTCAAGCGCGCCCTTTTCACCGATGCCGCGCACGCCGGGGATGTTGTCGGAGGTGTCGCCCATAATGGACTTTAGATCAATGAGCTGCGACGGCGTCAGCCCGTACTTTTCCTCGATGGCGGCAGGCGTCATTTCGAGATCCTTTCCCGTCGTGCAGAGGAGGACGGTCGTCGTGTCGCTGACGAGTTGCAGGGCGTCGCGGTCACCCGTTACGAGAAAGGCGGGCATCCCCGCTTCTTCGGCGAGGCGGCTCGTCGCGCCGAGGACGTCGTCGGCCTCATACCCTTCGTATTCCAGAACGGTCAGGCCGAACAGCTTTGCCAGTCGGTGTGCATAGGGCATCTGCTCGAAGAGCTCCTCGGGCATGCCGCGACGCTTCGCCTTGTAGCCGTCGTAGGACTTGTGGCGGAAGGTCGGCGCGTGCACGTCAAAGGCGACGGCGCAGTGCGTCGGACGGATGTGGTCGACGTGCTTTTTGATGATGTTGAGAAAGCCGAAGAGCGCGTTGGTGTGCAGTCCGTTCTTGGTCGTCAAGGGGCGCACCGCGTAGAACGCGCGGTTGATGATGGAATTGCCGTCAAAGACAAGGAGTGTCTCGTTCATACTTCCTCCGAAAGAAACAGGGGGCAGGTGTCGCAGGCAGGATTTTGCGCGCGGCAGTATTCGCGGCCGAAGAGCACGGCGCGGTGGCAAAAGTCGGCGCGGTCGGCGCGCGGCGTGACCTTCTCCAGCGCCGCCTCCACCTTGTGCTGATCCGCCGAGTCGCAAAAGCCCCAGCGACGGGAAAGGCGGATCATGTGGGTATCCGCAACGATGGCAGGCTGACCGAAGACGTCCCCGAGCATGAGGTTGGCGATCTTCGTGCCGACGCCCGGCAGGGAGAGCAATTCTTTTTGCGTGGAGGGGACTTCACCGCCGAAGTCGGACAGCAGCTTCCTGGCCATTGCGATCAGCTGCCGCGCCTTTTCGCGGTACATTCCCGTGGAGAAGATGTAGCGCTCCAATTCCGCTTGCTCTGCCGCGGCAAAGGCGGCGGCGTCGGGAAATCGCGCAAAGAGCGCAGGGGAGATCTCGTTGACCCGACGGTCGGTGCACTGCGCGGAGAGACGCGCCATCACCAGAAGGCGGAAGGGATCCCCAACATATTCGAGCGCACATTCGGCGTTTGGATACAGGCGAGTGAGTGCGCGCGACAAAAAGGCCTGCCGCGCACCTTTTGCGCGGGGGAGAAGGCTTCGGTTCGGACAGATCAGGGGTGATTTCATAAGGTTTGCCTTTGCGCGTGTTTTTTGTTATAATACAGTATACCACAGTTTTCGAAAAAAAGGGAGGTTTTTTGTGTCCCTTCTTGAGTTTTTTCGCCGCGAGGCCATCGACGCGTATTCGATGGTCGACTTTTCGCTTTGCCGCGTGAAAAACGAGTCGCTGTTTTCGCGCCTGTTTTCCGACGCGTCCCCGAAATTTGCCCTCGTGTTTCTCTTGCCCTACTTTGCTTCGGGCGTCTGTCCCACCCTCTCCCGTTATGCGGTGGCCGAGGATTATCATCTCTACGTAAAAGACCTTGAAACTCGCATGAAAGCAGCCGACGGAAGCGTGCTTGCGGTGTGTGCCGACCACTCGCCGATCGACGAGCGCGACGCCGCTCTTCGCGCCGGGCTCGGCGTGCGCGGAAAAAACGGGCTTCTCATCCACCCGAAGTACGGCAGTTTTTGTTTTGTCGCCACGGCGTTTTTGAAGGACGCGCCGGAGGACGTGCCGCTGACATCCGGCGTCGCGCCCCGGGATTGCGAGGATTGCGGTGCCTGCCTTGCCGCCTGCCCCGTGGGCGCACTCTCGGGCGAGGGCGAGTGTCTGTCCGCGCTCTCGCAGAAAAAGAACGTCGCAAAAGAGGAACTGGAACTGTTGAAAAAGCACCGCGTCCTCTGGGGCTGTGACGTTTGTCAGGATGCCTGTCCCCACAACCGTGACCTGCCCGATACGCCCGTTGCCTTCTTTCGGGAAAAGTTGATCCCCGTTTTGACGAGTCGCAAGCTGGACGCTCTGCTGGCAACGGGGGAGTTTTCGCGGCGCGCCTATGCATGGCGGGGAGAAGCGACGATTCGGCGAAACCTGGAAAATCTGGAAGAGATTGACGCGAAAAAAGACGAAGAAAGGCGAGCCTGACCCTTTACAAACGCGCCTGCGGCGTGTACAATAGGATTACTTATACAGTTCTCAGCGGAAAGGAACCCGTGCGCATGAAACGATGCCTCGCCATTCTTGTGGCACTTTTGCTTTTGACCCCTTGTTTTTCGGTCTTTGCGGCCGAGGAGGAAGGGGTGGTGTCTTTTGCGCAGTTTTCTTTTGAAAAGGCTCTGTTGCGCGCGGTTCGTTCGATCTTGCCGGAAGAAGAGGTCGCCGCCGTCTGGCAGGAGGGTGTTCTGCTTTCTTCCGACGCGCAGATCAGCGGTGCCGACGGCGTGCCCTATCCCGTCGGCGCAAAGGAACAGACGCTCACACCGGGAGATCGCGTCTTTGTCGGCGACGACGAGAGCGTTCTGAAGATCTACACCGCCGCCGAAGTGGTAAAGACCGAAAAAGGCGAGGACGGCGAAGAAACACGCTCGTCGGAAGTGCGCCGTTTCGAACTCAAGACCGTGTATTTTTCGCGCTCGTCGCGCTTTGTTCTGAGACAAGCCTCGGGGGGGCTTGAACTCTTTCTGGAGTCGGGCTCTCTGTCTTATACCTTTGCCGCAGATGCGTTTTTGGACGGCGAGTTTACGCTGTCCACTCCGCATTTGAGTTGCCGCGCCGACGAGCGCTATCTCTCGCTCGGGACCGATGCGCAGGGAAGCGCGATCTTTTTCCTCGGCGGAAAAGGGGAACTGAACCTTTCCTTCGGGGCCCGTTGTCGTTCGATGAAAAAGGGCGACGGATTTTTTGTCTCCTCTGATGCCGCCGAAACGCGTGAACTTTCCGCGCCCCTCTTTTCGGGCGGGGAAAAAGAGGCGGACGCGACGTATTCCGCGGCACTTCTTCGCGCCGTTCTGGAAAACTCTGCCCTCGCGGAATCCTGCGTGCAGGCCCTTGCCGCTCTGGATGATGCCGCCGATTTCAACGCGGTGAGAGAAGCCTACGAGAAGGCGCGCGAACACGAACGCGAAGTGCGTGCCCGTGCATACCGCGCCGAAGAAGTGGTGCGCACGGTCTGTGCGATGACCGTCGACGATTTTTTGGCAAAAGATTATCAGGCACCCCTGTCGCGCGAAAAGGAGGAAAGCGTGTGGAACCTCGTTTTGCCGCAGTCCTGCGCGGCGTACGAGGTGCGCTCCTCCGGCAAGAAGATCAATCTTGCCGCCCTCTCTTCCAAGAGCAAGGTGGACGTCTTTTTGACCCTTGCCGTGCCGCTTGCCGACGCGAAGGACGAACTCAAACTGGTCTTGGGCAAAAAAGAGTTTGCCGTTTCGCTGACCGAGGGTACGGCGGGTTATCTGTTCCGCCTTCCCGTGTCGACGTTGAAAAAACTCTACGCAAAAGATCCGAGTGAAAAGACGATCTCGGTCAAGTACAAGACCGAGAAGACGAACTTTTTCCTGGCCGGAGAGGGTGTGGCGTACAGCGTCGTGAAAAAGAAGGGCGAGGACGCGCCCGAGGCAGGCAAGTCTTACAGCGTGAAGATCCGTTTAAACGAAGAACTGTATGCCGAAGACGAATTCTATCTGTCTTTCACCAACGGAAAAGGGAAGACCAAACAGATCCCTCCGACTGCCGTGGCAGGGGAGGAGAACACCTTCCTCTTTACCGTGAAACCGACGAAGGGCGCGAATTTTGCCGAAGTCGTCTTTTCGTCTTTGCACGAGCTCGTGGTGGAAAACCGTCTTGAGGGTGAATACAGCGCGAAACTGTCCGGTGTGGCGGGCGAAGGGCTCGTTGCCTCCGGCACACGTCCCGTCCTGCGCCTGTTCGACGGCGGAGACGGTGAGTTTGTCCCCGTGGTACTGCAGGTTTCGGGAGACGTGACCGAGGCACTCGGCGCGGACGAAAACGGCTGTTATCCGCTTCAGAAGATCGGCGCGAACACTCGCCTGATCCTCTCGCTCGGTTACCCCGTGAGCATGCCCGAGGAAAGCAAACTGTACTCGGTGGAGCCCGTGGCGGGCTTCTCGGCGGATTACGCCGAAGCAGGCGGAGAATACCGCTTTAAGGTGCATCTGTCGCACGACGCGGCTCTCGGCACCTCGATTTTGGTCAAAAACAACGGTGTGACGCTCTCGCCCGACAGTGACGGCGTGTACATCATCGCCGAAGTGACCCAGCCCGTGCGTCTGTCCGTGACCCACGGTGTGACTTACAGCATCATTTTGCCGACGGGCGACAACTTTACGGTGTCTCCCTACGGCGGCGACGGAACCACCGTGCTCGAAAACGGGACCTTCCGTTTCACCTTGCAGATGACGGACAAGGAAGCCGAAGTCTCGCAGGTTGCCGTGGCGGCAAACGAGACCGTTCTGACCCCTGACGCCTCCGGTATCTACACTGTGACGGGCATTCAGCGCGACGTCTACATCACCGTGCGCGTTCTCTCGTCTTTCAAAGTGACGATCTCCGAGGGCGACGGTTACACGGTCCGCCCGCTGGAAGAAGGGGACGGGACTGTGCTGTCCGGTGGGGATTACCGCTTTGCGATCGATCTTGACGAGAGCGTCCATCCCGAAAGCGTTCTGACCGTCACCGCAGGGGACAAGGTGATCAAACCCAAAAAGGGTGTGTATAAAATTTCAAAGATCTCCGGTGACGTGGCGATCACCGTGCGTCTGACGCGTGCGTTTTCCGTCACGCTCCCCGAAGAACACGCCGCCTACTCGGTGACGAGTGCCGACGGTGACGTTGTCCTCTACGGAGAGTCCTACACGTTCTCCGTGACGCCAAAAGGAAAACAGGCACTGACTGTTTACGTCAACGGCCGCAAGGCGGAAGGTGTTGCGGGGGTCTATACCGTGGAACGCGTCTACGGCGACTTGTACGTGTCGGTTGCGGTGGAAAAGGACGACGACAAGACACACAAAATCACGCTTTCAAGCGAGGGGGCACAAGCGACGGCGCACACCGCTACCCGCGTCAAAGACGGCGGAAGTTTCGTCTTTTCGGTGAGCGTGGAGGGAACGGATCCCGAAACGGTTTCTGTGACGGCCAAGGGCGGCACGTTGAAACTACAACAGAAACTGGAAACGGCAGACGGGCTCTATCTCTTGTATGCCGTGGAGAACATCACGGAAGATTGCAGCGTCTCGGTCAAACGCATTGAGACACCGTCGGGAACAAAGGAGGAAGAATGAAACGCTTCAACGCAAAGCAAAAAGGCGTGACCGCCTTCTCGTTTCTTGCGCTTGTACTCTTGGTCCTGATCTTGATCTTTTGCCTGCCAAAGGAAAACGTGCCGGTGCGTTTCGGCGCCCCGATGCGCGTGGAAGCCGAAGACGGAACCGTGCTTTCCGCCTCGCCGTCTGCCATGACGCTCTGTGAGGACGGAAGCGTGCTCGTCTGCGACAGTGCTCTGCACGTCATTTGGCGTGTGAGTGCAACGGAAGCGAAGATCGTTGCCGGGCGCGTGGGTACACCGGACGCGACGGGCCGCGTTTCGGGCGGCTACGTTGACGGCGCGGCAAAAGATGCCCGTTTTGATACGCCGACGGAGATCCTTCCCTACGGGAAAGGATATCTGATCTCCGACAGTCTCAATCACGTCCTGCGCTATTTTGACCCCGAACAGAAAACGGTCGTCACCTTTGCGGGGACGGGAAAGTCGGGAATGACCGACGGAGTGGTCGACTGTGCCTCCTTTGCTTCCCCGGCCGGGATGTGCACCGATGAGGCGGGCAATCTTTACGTTGCCGATACGCTCAACCACGCGATCCGAAAGATCGACACCGCGGGTTACGTCTCCACCTTCCTCGGCGGGAAAAGCGGCTTTTTCGACGGCTCGTTTGACGTGGCGCGTCTGTCGTATCCCGTGGACATTGTCTGTCGCGGACAGGAGTTTTACATCGCGGATCGAAAGAACGCTGCGGTGCGTGCAGTCATCTCGGGTGAACTCGTTACCCTTTGCGGCGCGGATCCGACGGATCTCAACGGCGCAGAGGAGACCGCTTTTTCTCCCGAGTCGCTCTTTGTGACGGAGGATGGGGCGCTTCTCATCTGCGACAGTGCGCGCGGCAGCATTCTGGAGTTTTCCGGCGGAGTGCTTTCCACCCGTCTGGCTGAACAAGCGAACGCCTCGATGCGTCTTCCCGTGGATCTGATCTTTTCCGACGGCGACCTTTACCTCGCCTCGGCGACATCTTGTGAGTTGGAGGTTTTGCACGGTTGAAACGGTTTTATCTTCCCCTGTGGCGTGCGATCCAGGGAATCTTCATCGGCATCGGCGCGATGCTTCCCGGGATCTCGGGCGGCGTGATGTGCGTGCTCTTCGGCATCTATCGTCCGATGATGGAGCTCCTTTCGCACCCGATCCGCGCTTTCAAAAAGTATTGGTCTCTCATCGCTCCCGTGCTCGTCGGCTGGGTCGGCGGATTCTGGATCGCCTCGGCCCTTCTCGCCGTGCTCTTTGCCGACGGACAGATGCAGGTCTATGCCGTCTGGCTCTTCATCGGGCTCATCGGCGGCACTCTGCCCGACCTGTGGAAGACCGCAACGGAAAAAGGAATCACCCGCTCGTCCGTCGCCTCGCTTTTGATCTGTTTTGCTCTCGCACTCGTGTTTTTCTTCACCTTCCGCGGCGGCGAAGAGACGGTCAATCTCCCGGGCGGATTTCTCGCGTGGATCTTCTGCGGCATCACCTGGGGCATTTCGCTGATCATCCCCGGTCTTTCCTCTTCCGCGCTTCTGATGTACCTCGGACTTTACCAGAAGATGAATGCCGGTGTGCAGGCACTTGATTTTTCCGTCATTCTGCCCTGGCTTCTGGGCATTTTGCTCGTGGTCGTCTTCTGTACCCGCGGCGTCAACCTCCTCTTTGAAAAAGCCTACGCCGCGACCTATCAGGGTCTCTTCGGCGTGATGGTTGCTTCCTCGGTCGCCATCATTCCTTACGGGAAGATCACCGTCGAGGTCGACGGGGTCGACACTCTCTTTGACGTGGTCTACAACACCGAGACCGTCCTGATCTCCCTTGCCTGCGTTCTCATCGGCTTCGTCGTCGCGATCGTCATGGATCGCCTCGGCGACAAGATCGTCCCAAAAGACGAGGAGGAACAAGCGTAAAAAAGAAGCACGCGAAACGCGTGCTTCTTTTTTTTATACTGTTATTCTTCGCCGTCTTCGGCGGAGACTTTGTGGCGTTGGATCTTCATGGTAGAGGTCTTGGGGAAGGGGGTCTTGCGGATCTTGACGCACTTGATCTGGCGGAAGGCGGCAAGACGTCCGTTGACCCGTTTGATCTCGGCGTTGAAATAGTCGAGCAGGGCGTCGTCCCCTTCGACGGCTTTTTCTTTGAGGGCGTCAAAGTCGGGGAAAATGATCGCGGTGAGTTGCAGAAGTCCGTCGTCGCGCTTAGTCGTGGTGACCATGCAGTCGCGGATGCCGAAGATCGGCTCGAGGTACTCTTCGATCTCCTCGGGGAAGACGTTTTTGCCCGAATCGAGAACGAGGACGTTCTTCTTTCGGCCGGTGATGTAGAGGAAGCCGTTCTTGTCGAGATAGCCGCAGTCGCCGGAATAGAACCAGCCGCGGGATGTGAGAACGTCGCGCGTCGCCTCTTCGTTTTTGTAGTAACCGAGCATGACGTTTCCGCCTTTGATGACGATCTCGCCCGTCTCGTCATCGGGATGGGCGCGGTCGATGATGATCTGCTGGCCGACGATGGGCAGGCCGCAGGAGGCGTAGTTCGTCACGTCGTGGGGGATCATCGCAACACCGGGAGCGCATTCGGTGATGCCATAGGCCTGACTGACCTTGAGGCCGAAGGCCTCCATGTTGGCGATCAGTTCCGCCGAGCAGGCAGCACCGCCCGAGACCACGAGGCGCAGGCGACCGCCGAAGGCGGCAAGCACCGTGGCAAAGATCTTTCGTCGGCCGTCGATGCCGAGGTGCATCAGAGCCCCCGAGAGAGCGCGCCCGACGAGGAGCGTCTTTTCCTTGCCCTCTTTTCGCGCTGTCTCCAGGATCTTTTTGTACATCACGCCGAGCACCGTCGGCACCACGCAGATGACCGAGGGAGAGAAGCGTTTGAAGTCCGAGAGAACGGAGGTGATGCGGTCGTTGATGGCGACCGTGCAGCCGCGCAGGAGGGCGACCAGGATACCGCAGCTCATTTCATAGGTGTGGTGCAGAGGCAAGATCGACAAAAAGACGTCGTCGGGGGTCACCGCAACGTACTTGATGCCGCGGTTGCAGCAGAACAGGATGTTGTTCTGGCTGAGCATGACCATCTTGGCCGTGCCCGTCGTGCCGGAAGTGAACAAAAGCACGGCGAGTCGGTCGCAGTCAGGCTCAGGCGCGGATTCTGCCCCGCCGTCAAGAAGACGGGCGCCGCGACGTGCAAGATCGCCGAGCGCCGGGATCTCTTCGGTTTCGTACGCCCGTTCGGCAAGAATCGTTTCCGTCGGGCAGTCGGTGACGAGTCGCACGCGAAGGCGTAGGTTAGAAAGACGTTCGTCGTCTGCTTCAAACACCTCGCGGTAGGTGTCGGTGTACACCGCCGCGTCGCAGTCCGCTTCGCGCACGAACGAGGCGATCTGTGCGCGGTCGAGTTCGCGGTCGAGCGGCACAATGACGCCGCCTGCGGCAACGACGGCAAGGTATACGGCGATCCACTCGGGACTCTTTTCACCGATGAGTGCGACGTGAAAGGTGGGAAGCGCGCGTTCAGAGAAGGCACAGGACAGCGCGCGCACAAGTCGCTCAAAGGCGGAATAAGTCACGGAGCAGTCCGCGCCGTCGCGGCGGTATCGGAAGACGTCTTTGGTCGGATACAGACGCGCGGAGTCAAACAGCATTCCGGGGACACTCGTCGCTTCCGGCTGGTCGAGCACGCGCGTGATTCTTTCAATCTTGGTTGCCATAAAAGGCTCCTTTCCGACTCTTACGGGTCGTGCTATTATATCACGGCCGGCACAAAAAAAGCAAAGAAAATCTGCGGCGTTCATAAAATGGTTACGATTTGTGGAAATGTACTAAAGAGTCCTCCGGACCAAAAAAAGCCGCCCAAAGGCGGCAACGCTTAAAAACGCACAAAAAAATAACCCTTGATCGCGGTTTCTTTACACTCGCACGATCAAGGGCTATTTTGAACTTATCTTGATATCTAACATCCTTTTAACCTCTCTTTCTACGGTCTCGATCCTCCCGTCTGTCTGCACCACTTTTTTGAACAAGTCTCTTGCGTTTATTCAAAGTCCCGTTCGGTGGGACAGCCCCTTCGGTGCATCGATCCCGACGCTCATCAGATCGGGTGACTTCAATCTTTTAGACCGTTTTTGCAGAAGTCTCGGTCAGCGTCCTGTACAATGGAATCACCTTTCCTTTCTGCACTTACAGTATATACGATCCGTCGCCTTTTGACAATTCGCAAAATATCCAAACTTTTTCTGTCATGTTTATGCATAAGGGCGAATCTTCTCAAAACCCGTTGACAAGGCCCTTCCTCCTCTGTTATAATGATCGTGTTGGGGCAAAACAAAAACCGTCTGTTTTCGCAGACGGTTTTTGTTTTTCTTTGCATTTTCTCCCGAAAAGAGGAGAAACAAGAGAAAACCTCAATATTGCCAGCCCGAGACGTTTCCGGAGGTGACGTAGTAATCCAGGTGTGGGGTGGCGCGTTCCAGCGCGGTGTCGGCGATGAGGACGAGTTTGACCTTGTGTTTTTGGGGCAAGATGTTTTTGATATAGACCGAGCAGGTGCGGCCCTCTTCAACGCCGCTTTTGTATTCGGCGAGGCCTGCGAGGTTGGGGGCAAGCTCGATGAAGATCCCGTAGTCTTCGACGCTGCGCACGATGCCCGTGACGGTCTGGCCGATCTCAAAGGAGGCGGCGTTCTCTTCCCAGGTGCCGAGCAGTTCTTTGTGTGTCAGGCAGATGCGTCCCCGTGTTCCGAGGAGGACGTCGTCGCGATTCCGCACGGCGGCGTAGATGTACTGGCCGAGGTAGAAGCGATCCTTCGGGTGGGAAATGCGAGAGACGGAGATGCAGTCGATGGAGAGCAGGGAAGTGATGCCGCAGCCGATGTCGCAGAACGCGCCGAAGGGTTCGAAGTGTGTCACGCGCGCCGCAAGGACGTCGCCCGTCACGAGACGGTCGAGGTATTCGGCAAGACACTTTTGTTGCGCCTTTTTGCGTGAGAGATAGAGCGTCGTGATGCCGCACTCGCGCTCGATGCGCTCAATGAGAAAGGCGACGCTTTTTCCGACGCGTGTGATGGCGGCAATGTCGCGACAGAGGGATCCGTCGGGCGTCAGCGCGATCTCGTCGTGGGGAATCACCGCGCGACAGCCCGCGAGGTTTAGGATCAGCGAGAGATTTGAGTCGCAGAGCAAGACCCGTCCCTCCAGGATGCGTTCTTCTTCCATCGCGCGCTCCAACGCGGGAAGCGACGAGACGGCCTGAATGTTTTCGGGTGTGTTGATGAGAACCCCTTCGGGGAAAAACAGCGGTTTCAAGAGCCTTGGACCTCCAATCTTTTCTTCTTCATGGAAAAGGTATGGGAGGAGGCGAAAAAATATGCTTTGTTGTTGTTGTGTTTTCGGCGTCGCCGTGCTATAATGGCGCGCGAGGTGACTTATGAAACAGACCAAAGCACAATCCATCTTCTTTTTGTTCCTCGCGGCGTTCATCTGGGGCACTGCGTTTTCCGCGCAGAAGTTTGCCGCCGAGAGCGGTGTGGGGAATTTCTACTTCAACGGCGTGCGTTTTTTCATCGGCGCGCTCTCGCTTCTGCCGGTCGTGGCGATCTTCTCGCGCAAGAAGTTGCAGATCAAGCAGACCGTGCCGGGCGCACTCGCGGCAGGTGCGGTGCTCTTTTGCGCGTCCAATCTTCAGCAGTTCGGCATCGACATCACCCAGAGCGCAGGGAAGGCGAGCTTCATCACGGGGCTCTACATCATCCTCGTCCCGATCGCGTCCTGGATCGTCTTTCGCAAAAAGCCTGCCCGACAGGTGTTCTTCGCTGCCGTGATCGCGGCGGTGGGGCTGTACCTCATC
>JAFQUW010000163.1 GCA_017408325.1 Clostridia bacterium
CTTTTTGTTTTGGAGGCGCCACCCAGACTCGAACTGGGGGTAGAGGTTTTGCAGACCTCGGCCTTACCACTTGGCTATGGCGCCGTATGGAGCGGATTACGGGGCTCGAACCCGCCACCTCGACCTTGGCAAGGTCGCGCTCTACCAAATGAGCTAAATCCGCAGGTGGTGTCTTCACAGTGCTCGGCGGACGCCGTCCGTTCCATTATAAAAGGAAGTGGCGACCCGGATGGGACTCGAACCCACGACCTCTAGCGTGACAGGCTAGCGTTCTAACCAGCTGAACTACCGGGCCATGTGAAGTGCTTTAATATCATACACAAAGAGGACGGCTTTGTCAAGATATTTTTGCAAGTTTTTTCTCGCTTTTTCTCTCCCCTCTTTTTCTTGACAGATTTTTTCAAAGAGGATATACTGAAGCAAATCCTACCAAACGTTTGACCTTGACGCACTCTCACCGAAAGACAGGAGACCCTTATGAAATGTCCGCGCTGTAAGACCGTCCCCGAGGACGACGACGCGCTCTACTGTCTCGTCTGCGGCAAGCGACTCAAGCGCGACGACGCCTTTGACGGCGAGTTCGAAGAAGAATTTCGCTTCGACGAGGAAATCGAGGAAGAAAAGGCTCTCGAAGAAGAGCGGGCGCGACTGCGCAAAAAGGAACAAAACATCCTGGCTCTCAAATGCCTCGGCGTCAGTCTCGCCGTCGCCCTCTTTCTGCTGATCTTTTATCTGTTGCTTCGCCCGACGCCTGCGCCGAACACGGAGGAGGCTCCGCCGAAAAGCGACGTCACTTTAAACGAGCCGTCCAACGCCCTCTCCGCTGACGAGACCGAGAAGTTGACTGACACCTGTCGCAGGCTCCTCGTTGCCGGCAGCGAGACCTACGACCTTGACGCCCTGCTTCGCTGTGTCTATCCCACGGTACAAGACGACGTACTCGCTTCCCTTTGCGAAACGTACGACTGCGAAAACCGCGCGGAACTGGAGGCGCGGTTCAGAGAGCTTTCCGAGACGGACGCCTACCGATTCAAAAACACGACGTTTTCCGTCGGCGAACCGATCGAAGGAACAGAACTCGAGTTTCTTCGCGCCGCTTATGCGAAGCGCCTTTCCCTCTCGGACGACGAAATCCGATTTGCGGTGCACGTCACGGTTGCAACGACCGCCGTCCATAACGATACCGAGTCCTTTTACACCGCTAAATACCTGTTTGCCAAAATCGGCGACGGATTCTATTCCCTCGACTTTTAACCAAACGATCAATATTCTATAAAGGAGAACGCATCATGAACACCGAAAACCAAGTACCCGAACACGAAGACGAGATCCTCACGCCCGAAAACGAAAATGCGACCGAGCCGAGCGAAGCCGTGACGGAGCAAACCACCGAAGCGACGCCCGTCGAGTCGGAAGCCAAGGCTTCGCTTTCCGAGACTCCGCTTGACGAGGAGGCCGACGCACCGACGTCCGCTCCCATCCCCATGCCCTTTTTGTCCGAGGGCTTTGAGTCCGGCGTGGAGTTTGAACCAAAAAAGAAACGTCAAATGAAGCGTTCCTCCGTGGCGATCCTGTCCGTCTGTCTGACGCTTGCCGTCATCCTCGTATCCTTTTTGGCGACGAGTTTCTTTATCAAAGACGTTGATGTCCTGCACATCTTCCATCCCTACGCTTCTCCCGAAGCCGCCGAAGCCCTCGTGCTCGACAGTTTCAACGCGCTTTTCGTGGACTTTGACTTCGAAGCGTACTTCAATCAGCTTCCGCCCGCCGTGCGCGACAAGCAGATCGACGATATGATGAAAGTCCAAGGCTTCCAGACGCGCGAGGAGATGTACAAATCTCTCGCCGAATCGCAAAAAGAACAGTACGGCAACTTCACCTTCTCCGAAACGACGGCGATGCTCGTCACCTACTACTCGGAAGAAGGGATTGCCGACTTTCTGGAAAACGACTTTTCTTCCGCTCTGTTCGGCTCGGACTACACGACCGACGACGTGACGGCGATCGCCAACGTAAAGGTGACGGTGAAGTACACCATGGAAAAAGATGCAGAGACCCAGGAAACCTCCTTGAATTACCTCGTCGCTTTCATCGACGGCGCCTGGTACCAGATCGGTTAAATATTGCACAAAAAGTCCCTTGTTTTCTGAGGGACTTTTTTCATTTTTCATATTGTAAAAAAAGGCTTTTTTCGCTATAATGTTGGACAATATAATTTTCTTTAGGAGGAAATCATGAACAAAGAACGTTCCAAAGGCCTCGTATCACAGGCACTTCATCACTTCTTCATCGACGGTCTGTCCGCAATGGCGCAGGGCCTTTTCTGTACCCTCATCATCGGCACCATCCTCGCGCAGATCGCCTCCTACATCCCCGGCACGGTCGGTGCGCTCCTCGCCTCGATCGCCTCGCTTGCCAAAGTCCTCACGGGTGCCGGAATCGGCGTCGCCGTCGCCAGCCGCTTCAAGCGCAGCCCGATGGTCACCGTCTCCGCCGCCGTCGCGGGTCTCGTCGGCGCGTTTGCCTCCACGATCATCACGGGGACTGCCGTCACGCTCACCGCTCTGCCCGGCGAACCGCTCGGTGCGTTTCTCGCCGCCTTTGCCGCGCAGGAGATCGGCACGCTCGTCTCCGGCAAGACCAAGCTTGACATTCTCGTCACCCCGCTCGTGACCATTCTCTCCGGCTCCGCGATCGGCCTGCTCGTCGGCCCGCCCGTCACCGCCCTGATGAACTCCATCGGTGCAGCGGTCAACTGGGGCACCGAGCAGCAGCCTTTGCTTATGGGAATTGTCGTTGCCGTCCTGATGGGCCTCGCCCTCACGCTCCCCATCTCTTCTGCCGCCATCGGCGTCTCCCTCGGCCTCTCCGGCCTCGCCGCCGGTGCCGCCGTCGTCGGCTGCGCCGCTCAGATGATCGGTTTTGCCGTGGCGTCCTACCGCGAAAACAAGTTCGGCGGTCTCATTGCCCAGGGCATCGGTACCTCGATGCTGCAAATCCCCAATATTATGCGTCATCCGCAGATCTGGATCCCCGCGACCCTCACGAGTGCGATCCTCGGCCCGATCGCGACCACGCTTTTCTCGATGACCTGCAATGCGACGGGCGCCGGTATGGGCACCTCCGGTCTCGTCGGCCCGATCATGACCTTCCAAACAATGACCGCCGCCGGCACCGACGCCGGAATGACTCTGCTTTTCATCGCTCTTCTGCAATTCGTCTTCCCTGCCGTCCTTGCCTTCGGCATCAGCGAAGCCATGCGCAAACTCGGCTGGATCAAGCGCGGTTGGATGAAGCTCGACTGATTTGTGAACAAATTGTAAATTTTAGGCATTTCCCGCGCGCAAAGCGCGGGATTTTGCTTGCAAATCACTACAAAATATGGTATTGTAATTCGGTATCACGCACACCGTGCTATCGACCCGAGTGGGTCGGGGTGTTTCCCGTACTCGGCAGGGCACGGTGGTGGTAA
>JAFQUW010000164.1 GCA_017408325.1 Clostridia bacterium
AACCACCGCACATTTTCGTTTGATTTTCGCTTCAGTTGTTTGCCGAGAAAACGTCGGCGATCTCGGTGATGGTGATGGAAGCGGACGGATCGATGTCGTGGACGATGTCACGCATACGCACCACCCGGTAACGGTTGACGCCGAAGGCGTTGACAATTCCCGCCAGCGTCAGCATCAACAGATTTTTCGCGCGGATCCTTCTTTCCTCTTTCATTCGTTCTCCTTTACAAGACGGAATCATACAGTCTCATTATAGCATCGATCACGAAAAAAATCCACCGAAAAAGCAACTGTTTTTTCGGTGGATCGTTTTTTTGTTTCTTGTGTCTTCTTCCGAAGAATTACAGTTTGTTTCTTTGGATCTTGCCGCTGATGGTCTTCGGCAACTCGTCGCAGAAAACAACGACACGCGGATACTTATACGGCGCGGTGTGACTCTTGACGTAGTTCTGGATCTCTTTTTTGAGTTCCTCGGTCGGCTCGGTTCCCTTTGTCAACACGATGCTCGCCTTGACGACCTGTCCGCGCAGCTCGTCGGGAGCGGCCGAGACACCGCATTCCACAACGTACGGAAGTTCCATGATGACGCTCTCGATCTCAAACGGTCCGATGCGGTAGCCGGAGGACTTGATAACGTCGTCGATGCGGCTGACGTACCAGAAGTAACCGTCCTCGTCGCGCCACGCGGTGTCGCCCGTGTGGTAGACGCCGTCACAGACTGCCTCCGAGGTCTTTTCCTCGTCGAGGTAATACTCGCGGAAGAGACCGCAAGGCGTTCCCTCGTCGAGCCGCACGACGATCTCTCCGACCTCGCCCGTGGGGACGGAATTGCCCGCGGGGTCGACGACGTCGATGTTGTACTGCGGAGAGGCTTTGCCCATCGAGCCGATCTTCGGCACGGTGCCGCAAAGATTGGCGATGGTCAGTGTGGTTTCCGTCTGTCCGAAGCCTTCCATGATCTCAAGTCCCGTGGCATCCTTAAACAGTTTGAAGACCTCGGGGTTGAGTGCCTCGCCCGCCGTCGTCATATGGTGGATGGAGGAGAGGTCAAACTTCGTCAGATCACCGCGCACGAGCATACGCAGCATCGTGGGGGGCGCGCAGAAGGTGGTGATGGAGTACTTGGCGAACATCGGCAAGATCTCGTTTTCGTCGAACTTATCGAAGTCGTAGACGAACACGGCACCCTCGCAGAGCCACTGTCCGTACAGCTTGCCCCAAAGAGACTTCCCCCAGCCGGTGTCGGAGATGGTCAAATGCAGACCGTCGCGCTCGCAGCAATGCCAATATTTCGCGGTGACGAAATGGCCGAGGGCGTAGGTGTGCTTGTGCGCCGCCATCTTCGGGTTGCCCGTCGTGCCGGAGGTGAAGAACATCAGCGCAAGGTCATCCCCTGCCGAAGCGTCCTCCTCGCGGACATACTTGCTCGAATAGAGGGTATATTCCGCATCGAAGTTGTGCCAGCCCTCTTTTTCGCCGCCGACCAGGATGAGGTTTTTGACCTGCTCGCAGGAGCGCGCAGCGTTCTGCGCGATGTCGGCGGTATCTCCGTCGGCGGTGCAGACGAGAGCGGAAACGCCTGCGGCGTTGAAACGGTAAACGAAGTCGTGATCCTTGAGCTGATTCGTGGCGGGGATGGCGATCGCGCCGATCTTATGCAGAGCAACCATGCAGAACCAGAACTGGTAGTGGCGCTTTAGGACGAGCATTACGCGGTCTCCGCGACGGATTCCGAGGGAACGGAAATAGTTTGCGGTGCGGTTGGACTCCAGTTTGATGTCGCGGAAGGTGAAACGACGCTCGTTTTGATGCTTGTCCAGATGGAGCATCGCAAGTTTATCAGGGTATTTGTCCGCGATCCCGTCAACGATGTCAAAACCGAAGTTGAAGCGTTCGGTGTTCTTGAAGCGGATGTTCTCAAGCGCGCCGTCCTCGTTCTCCTCGCACTCAACGAACTCTTCGCAGACGAGGCGTCCGCCCGTCTTTGCGGCGGCGGCGATCGTCTTTCCGACCTCGACCTCTGCCGTCTTCTCACCCGGAAGCACGACCGCGCAGAACTCACAGTCGGCTCCGTCGATGGCGATCATACCGTGCGGTGTGGAGGAGTCGTAGTAGATGCTGTCGCCCTCGTGCAAGATCTCGGTGTGATTGCCGATCTGCACCTTCAGGCTACCCGAGAGCACGAGGTCAAACTCCTGTCCGGAGTGGGTGGCAAGCTCGATCGGACGCGTCTCACGCGCGGCGGAATACTCGTATTTGACGTAGTAGGGCTCGGCGATCTTGTCGCGGAACTTCGGAGCGAGGTTTCGGATGTCGATGCCCTCTTCCTTGGCCGTCTGCTGTCCGCCGCCGGCACGGGTGACCGTGTAGCGCGAAAGATGCGCCGTGTTGCCCTCCAGAAGCTCGGTCAGCTCCACGTCAAAAGTCAGCGAGCACTTATGAATGAAGGAGAACGGAATGTCGACGTTGCCGCTCTCGTACGCGGTGTATTGCTCGACGGAAACGTCGGTCTTCTCTGCCATTTCGGACACGGAATAGCCCATAATCTCACGGAGTGCGCAAATTCGGTTTGCGATCTCCATCAGTCTGGTCATGGCGGTGTTGGTTTCCATAAATGATCCTCTCCTTTTCTTTCATAAAATAAAAAACCCGTCTCAAAAAACTTTGAGACGAGTAAAAATACCCGCGGTACCACTCAAATTGTGTGACAATTCACACCACTCAGGCTCAAACAAGCCGTATGCATTCACGCAGCAATCACGGGAAGCCCTACGCCATTCGGTTCAGGCCTCCGGCTCGGAAGTGATGGGTTCTTTAACCGCGCTTTGTCGGGCTTCCACCGTCCCCGACTCTCTGTAAAAGGCTGATTAAAACCGTCTTCGTCACAGCTTTTGGTTCAATTGTCGACTGGATTATACTACCGTGGGCGAATCTTGTCAAGTGTTTTTTGAAATTTTATTTTCACCCGTCTTGTTTTTTTGACCCCTTTCCTCTATAATAAGGAAAACCGCGCAAAAAGGAAGACGATATGAAACCAAAATTGAAGAGCGTCCTCGCCCTGTTTTTCTCTTTTTTCAAGATCGGACTGTTTACCTTCGGGGGCGGCTACGCCATGATCCCGCTCATCCAAAAGGAGGCCGTCAGTAAGCAAGGTTGGATCACCGACGACGACATTCTGGAGATCCTTGCCATTGCCGTAAGCACGCCCGGGCCGATCGCCATCAATTCCGCCACCTTTGTCGGATACCGCGTGGCGGGCTTTTTCGGTGCCCTTGCCGCAACGATCGGCGTGGTGATCCCCTCCTTTGTCATCATCCTTCTGCTCTCCTATGTCTTCACCAATTTTCAGGAAAACCGCTACGTGAAGGCCGCCTTCTTCGGCATTCGCGCCGGAGTACTCGGACTGCTCTTCAAGTCCCTGTTTACGATGTATCAAAAGCTCAAGAAGAGCCTGCTGTCCTACATTCTCCTCGCCGCCGCCTTCACCGCAACGGCGTTTTTCAACGTACACGTGCTCGTCGTGGTCATCGGCTGTGCCGCCTGCGGCATCGTCAGTGCCCTTCTGGCAAGAAAGAAGGTGGGCAAATGATCTATCCGGAACTCTTTTTGCAATTTTTGCAGATCGGCGCCTTCACCTTCGGCGGCGGACTCGTCATCTTAAAATTCGTTCAGGACGCGGTGCTTGCCAACGGTTGGATCACCGATCCGAATCTGTTCATCAACTTCGTCGCCATCAGTGAATCCACGCCCGGTCCCTTTGCCATCAACATCGCCACCTACGTCGGAAACGTGATGGGCGGCGTGTTCGGCGCGTTTTGCGCGACCCTCGGCGTCGTGCTCCCCTCCTTTGTTATCATCCTGATCGTCGCCAAGTGCTACGACCGCTTCAAAAACAACTTCTACGTCCAAAATGCGATGTGCGGACTCAAGCCCGCCGCCGTCGGCCTCATTGCCGCCGCCGTGCTCTCTTTTTTCCTCACCGTCTTTTTTCCTTCCGGACTGACCCTCGCGGTCTTTTCGACGCCTGACTTCTGGGTCGCGCTTGGCATCTTTGCCGTGGCGACACTGCTCGCATTTCGCAAAGCACATCCCGTTTTCATCATTGCTCTGTCCGCCGTCTGCGGCATTCTCTACTCGTTTGTTCCGGGAGTGAATTTTTAAGCGATGAAGCGCGGACTCCTCCTGGAAGGCGGTGCAATGCGCGGGCTCTTCACCGCGGGCGTGCTCGATGCATTTCTCGAAGAGGGACTCTTCTTTGACGTTTGCGTCGCCGTCAGCGCAGGGGCTGCCTTCGGCTGCAACCTCAAGTCGCATCAGAAGGGACGCGTTCTGCGCTACAACACGGCCTACTGCCGTGACCGCCGATACTGTTCGATCAAAAACCTTCTCTCCACGGGTGATCTCTACGGGGCGGATTTCTGTTACCGTCGCCTGCCCGATGAACTGGATCCCTTCGACTACGAGACATACCGCAAGGATCCGATGGATTTCTACGCCGTCTGCACCGACGCTGACACCGCAAAGCCCGTCTACGCCCTCTGCAACGCGCTTACCAAAGAAGAGTTTTTATATCTGCAGGCATCGGCGTCCATGCCGCTC
>JAFQUW010000165.1 GCA_017408325.1 Clostridia bacterium
CTCTGCGGCGCAAGGCGACGAGAGCGACGGCCGACAGGGCCAAAACAGCGGAAAGACACAGCCAGACGGTTTGGTCGGAAAGACCGGTCACGTCAGGATACAAGTCACCGTCGATGGTCGCGACAAGCACACCGTCGGCACGATAGAGCAGAACTTCTTCGTCTCCCTTATGCTTCGGGTTGGGTGCCTGACGGATCATATACTCGGAACCGGTCAGGTCACAGAAGGCGTTGAGAGCTGCCATTGCCGCCGCGCGCTGTGCGGGAGTGTACGTATGCAAAGACTGGCCTTCGTCCGCCGGGAACTGAGCCACCAATCCCTCGACGATGTCCATCACCTCATCCCACTCTTCGGCGGAAAGGTCGTACTGACCCAAGATGTTCTCGGCCCAAATGTGATACGTCGGATATTTTTCGGGAATCGCTTCATAGGCAAAATCGATCACGTCCTGACGCGTCGCCGCGAAGGTGCCGAACACGCTCAGAGACACCAAGATCAAAGCAAACAGTGCAGCAAAAATACGTTTCATAATTCTCCTCATTTCCAAAAGTGGAAAACAAATTTACCGTTCTTTATTATATCACAATGACCACGAAATAGTCAAGTGCCGAAAGACGGACTTTTCAGAATTTGGAGGCAAAGGCATACATGGGTTCATCCCAACCGGAAAGAACCTTTGCCAAGACGGTCAGGTCGCCGACTTCAACCTGTCCTTCACCGGTCAGGTCACAGTTGAGATAATTCACCGCGGCGTCCATGCCGCCCAGGAATTTTGCCATCTCCGTCAAGTCGCCCAGACTCGGTTCGGTGCTCGGCTCGTCGCTGCGGACGACCAAGCCGGGCGTGGGTTCGCCGCAGACAAACAGAAAACTCCGGTTCTCTTTTGCAGAGAACAACAACCGCTGCGCCGGGTCGCCCCAAGTATCCACAGACGTCGTCAGGTAAGACTGAACCAGGTTCAGGGTGAGTCTTCCCGTGTACTCGTCCGTCTCCACGGCAAATACATACACGGGGAGTTCGTCACTCAGTTCGCTCGGCGCCGGCACGGAATAGAACACCTCTTCGGAAAACACCGAGGGGATCTCTTTTCCGGAGGCGGCAATGAACTCGAACGTCAAATAAGCTGCGGACAGATCAAAGAACATGTCGCGCAAACCACTCGGAACAGAGCTGTAAGACGCGCTCACGCCCGAAATGCAGGAAAGATCCGCTTCGGGGCCGATCACGGAAGCGTCCGAGAAGAAAAAGTCGCTCTTGACACTCATCTTCACGAAATCAAACCCGTTTTCAACGGCGTATTTTCCGCCGCCTTCGTTTTCACGGATGCCGTAGATGGTAAAGCCTTCCACCCGCGAGGTGGTCATCGCATCTCCGCCGTTGAGGGCGCTGATGTAGCCGAAAGACTCCGCTTCCACGCTCTTGATGCAGTCGAAGAGGTGCACGCTCAAGAGATTCGGGCAATTCAAAAAAGCACCGAGGCCGATGGTGCGATCCTTGTGCGAGGAACGGGGAATGTTCACCGTTTCAAGGGACGTGCATCCCATAAACGCGTAATCACCGATGGTTCTCACCGAGGTCGGGATATCCAGTTTGGTCAGGCCGGTACAGTTTTCAAAGGCACCAAAGAGGTTGGTCTGCGCCGGAGAGATCGTCTTCAAAGTATCCGGAAAATAGACGCGCTCCAAGTTCTGCGCGTGATAAAACGCGGCTGCACCGATCACTTGCACGCCTTCGGGGATCACAAACTCCTTTGCATCGAGCATTGCGGGATAAAGGATGAGTTTTCCCATGTTCTCGTTATAAAGGACGCCGTCTTTTAAGACGAAGGCCGTGTTCTCTTCATCGAGTTCGATCGTTTTCAGAGAATGGTTCCCGTAAAAAACGTCCGCAGAAAAGTCCGCCAAATATTTCGGCAAAAAAACCGATTCGATCTGCACGCCGTTGGTACACTCCACCGCGCCGTCGGCAATTGCCACCACAGGCAGACCGCCGAGCGTTTCCGGAATGACAAGCGCGTCATCCAGACCGTTGTATTCCACGATCTTTGCGGCAGTACCCGAACTGATCTTTTCGTACTTGAACGCGCCTTCGTCGTAATACTTCGCGGCATCGATCGGAAAAACCGCGCAAGAAACCAACATCGCAAACGCAAGTGAAAAAGACCAAAAACGTTTCATAAAGCGACTCCTCATAATTATTTGTTTTTCCAAAAAATAAGCACCTCTGCTTCATTCAATATTATAACGGCAAATGTCAAAAAAAGCAAGAGGCTCTTTTTACCACTTCACTTCCCCTTCGGGGATGTTTCGATCGCCGTACAACTGCACAGCAGGAAGAAAAACATCCCGCTCTGCATCCAGAAAATCGAGACGTCCGAAATACCCGAAACGAAGACCACGGCACAAAGAACAAAGAGAAAAACGCTGTAAAGGCGAAGTTCGGGGATCCTCGCTCTTCGCACGAGCAACAGCAGCTGAAACGCACCGTAGACCGCCAAAAGAATAAGCCCGATAAAGCCCACGGACAAGACGATCTCAAGATATAAATTATGCGCGTGGGGCTGAAAGTCTCGCGGGACGATACCGCGGACATCCCAGAAACTGTGAGGGGCAGCATCCCAGATCTCCTGATACGAAAAGAGACCTTGACCGAACAGCAAGTTTTTCGCGTTTTCCGTCACGCTGCGCCATGCGATCCGCCACATTTCCACGCGCTCGAGGAAAATGTAAAACATACCGCCCAAAAAAGAACGTTGAAACAGAACGTTGACGCAGAAGACCGCGCCGAGTCCCCCGAGAAAGGTGACAAAACTCTTGTAACGGCGACAGAGAAACAGAAACAAGAGAAGTCCGAGGATCAAGGCCAAAAAACCGGAAATAGACTCGGTAAACAGCAGCATGGTAAAGTTCAGCAGAACCGAGAACAGATAGAAAAACACGCGAAAACGCCAGCCGGTCTGCTCCAGACGGAAAAAGGCCGCCAAGATCCAAAAGACGAGCAGGATCCCGTAATAATTGGCATTGTTGGTCGAACTTTCCATCAGATAATTCTCCCACGAGGAGAAATGAAACACGAAACGGTCAATGACGCCGTAGATCGCACAGTAAAAACTCATCACGAGGCTGACGTCGAGCATTCGGTCGAAGCGGCGGCGCGTCATAAACGAACGCACCCAGAAAGCGACGAGCAAAAACAGTGCAATCCCCACAAAGCCGACTGCGGAAAGCCAATTCTTTACAAAAAGGCTAAAAAGGGCAAACAGACCCAAAAGCGCAAACAGAAAAAGCGAATCGCCCCGATCAAACAATGCGGCAAACAGTCGCTGCTTCGAGGCGAGAACATAGACCGAAGCGGCAACAACCGCCACGGCAGCAAGGATCCAGTGCAAAAACAAAGAAACGGTCAGAACAAACAAAAAGAGATCCTCGGATGCACGGCCTAGACCCGTAAAATCGCGAAAATGCGCGCCGAAAGCACGCCGGCGAAACGCGGCGTCAAACTTCTTTTCCTTCCCGAAAGAAGGGGGCGGCGTACGATTCATCACGTCTTTTGCTGTCAATCCTTTTCACAAAGTTCGCAGTAGACTCCATAGAGTTTTTCCGCATTTTTCTCACGCGAGAAGATCGGCTCGGCGGCGCGGGAAAGTCCGCACTCGATGCACGTGTTGCGAAGCGTTTCATCCGTCAACAGAGACCAAAGCCCGTCGCGGATCTTCGTCACGGACTCGGGATCCACGTAATACGGTGCGTCGGCACAAACCTCCGGCAAAGCGGCGACGGCACTCGTCAAAACCGGAGTGCCGCAGGCCATCGCCTCCAACACGGGAGCGCAGACGCCCTCGGAAAGCGAGGGAAATGCAAACAGGCGTGCGCCGCAGAGCAGATAGGGCTTATCTTTTTCTTCCACGTATCCGCAAAAGATGACTCTCTCTTCCAGAGAGCGCGCGGCAACGTGTTTTTCCAGGTTCTCATGACGAAACCCTCGGCGGCCGGCAAGGACGAGGCGAGGTGCCCGATCTCCCATCTTACTCACAAGGTCGGCGTAAGCGTCGATCAAACGAGCCAGATTCTTGCGCGGCTCAAGGGCGCCCATGTACAGTATGTAATCCCCTTCGATGCCGTAACGGCGGGCAACGTGTGCCGCACGGGCAGGATCCAGTCCCGCATGAAAACGCGTGGCATCCAGCGAATTGTAGATCA